>JAUHVS010000778.1 GCA_030424955.1 bacterium
CCGCGTCATCACTGTCGCAGCCGGCCCAGAGCCCAGCGGCCAACACCACCGCCAGCCATCGCATCGTCTTCACTCGCATCTGCGGCCTCAGTTCGGGAACTGCGGCGAGCAACAGACGAACGCGTTGCTCGGCCCACAGCTGGGGTAGTTGGCGCGGTGGCTCTCGAAGTAGGCCTCGGTGGTGTAGCTGGTGTAGCCGCCGCCGTAGCTCTTGTTGTCGAGATCGCCGCAGTCCTGGTGGAAGTAGTTCGCCTTGGCCACCCCGCCGGCGTACCACCCGCCGTTGATGCTGCCCCGACACACCGCGTCCAGGTCGGCCTGGGCGTTGGGCAGCGGCACCATGATCACGGAGTGGTCCGAGTTGCCGGGCAGCGCGCTGTAGCAGATGGCGCGGGCCGCCATGCGCGCGGCGCCGGTGAAGGCGATGTCACCGGTCACGGTGAGATCCCCCTCCATGCTGTTGGTGCGCGCGTTGTTGCTCAGCGCCGCCACGTCCCGGTGGGGCGAGGACGCCTTGAGCCCCAGCAGCCCGTCCTGGGTGACGTCGCCGGTGGTCATGCGCATGCTCGCGGTGCGGATGAACACGTTCCACTGGCTGTAGTACTCGGCCTGGGCGTACAGCCGGAAGCGGCGCTCGGGGAAGCCCCCCCGCTCGCCCACCACGCCGTCCTCTTCCATCCGCAGGCCGAACCGCGTGGCCAGATCGCCCCGGGACTCGATCTTGCGGATCTCCTTCGAGCGGTAGCCCAGCTCCACGTAGTACTTCGCGTATCCGCTGTCGTAGTAGCTGCTGTAGGCCTCGACGAAGAAGCCGTTGCTCGACGACCAGTGGTGGTCGTTGACGGTGAAGTTGGCGATCTCGCGCTCGCGGCGCTGTAGCTGGTTGGCGACCACCGCGCCCACCGAGCGCGCCCCGGCCGACGGGCCGGTGTGCACGATGGCCCCGGTCACGGTCAGATCACCGCCGACGTAGGTGTCGCCCCGCACGACCAGCTTCTGGGTCGGCGAGGTCTCGCCCACACCCACGTTGCCGTCTGCCGTCAGCGTGAACTGGCGGTTCCCGACGCCCGGGGTCGCCGCGACGGCCGCGGCCCGCGCGCCGATGAAGAACTTCGAGCCGTCCGCCTCGACGGCGAAGCTGTCGTAGCGCAGCGCGCCGGCTGCGGTCTCGCTGTCGTGCAGGTAGAGCCCCGGCGAGGGCGAGCTGATGACCACCGGGTTGCGGCGGCTGTCGGCCCCGGCCACCTGCAGCTTGCCCACTGGCGCGCCGGTGCCGATGCCCACGTCGCCGTCGTGCTGCACGGTCATGGCGGTGCGCAGCGCGCCGGCCCCGCCCGACGACACCACCAGCTCCAGGCCGCCGTCGTTGCTCGCGTCGGCGCCGCCCGCGGCGGCCCCCGTGACCAGGCGCAAGAAGCCCGTCGCGCCCTGGTTGCCCGCCGTCAGCCCCATCAGCCTCACGAAGGGCCGCGTGTTCGCGCCGGCCCGCCAGTTGCGCACCGTGAGGCCGGTGTCGATGGCCGAGTCGTCGCGGATCTCGGCGGCGCTGTCGGGGCTCGCGGTGCCCACGCCGAGCCGGCCCTGCACCTCGACGTCCGCGGTCGCCACGACGCCGCTCTCCAGGCGGATGCCGTCGGCGTCATTGATGAGCCGCAGGGGCCCGTCGGTGTTGGCGTTGTTCACGGGCCCCACAAACATGCGCGCCCCCGTGCCCTGCCACACCACCGCCCCGTCCGGGCCCGGATCGTCGATGACCAGCTGGTTGACGCCCACCACGTCGCTGTTGACGAGGTTCAGCGCCGGCCGGCAGCAGCCCCCGGCACCGGGGGGCGTGCTGATCACCCCACCCGACACCGTGACGTTGCCGCCGTCCATCAGCAGCGCGCCGCCGCGCATCAAGAGCGCCCCGGCCTTCTCGTCGTCGGCGTCGTCGCGCAAGTAGGGCAGCGCGTTGGGCGCAGCGCGCAGGGCGGCGACCACCAGGGGCACCACCGCGGCAGGATCAGCGTCCCCGCCTGCCGCCCCCGCGTTGCCTGCCGGCCCCCGGGGCCCGACCGGCCCCTCGGGGCCCGCCGGCCCTGCCGGCCCAGCCGGCCCAGCGAGCCCGGTGGGATCCCCCACCCACCGCCCGCCCGCGTCGATGATCAGCCCCACCCCGGGGATGGTGACGCTCTTGGGCGTGATGTGGCCCACCACGTTCTCGGCCACCTCGGCGGACAGCGCGGCGGGCACCTTCAGCAGCGGGATCCGCGGCGCAAGCTCGGCCGCGCCGTCGATGGCGATCCCCATATAAAGGGTCGGGCGACGGAAGAGCGCCGGATCGAGGGCCACGTTCGCGCCGATGCGGATGTCGTAGATGCCGTCGAACAGCTCGACCTGCGGGTGGCGCTCGCTGAACAGCGCCGGGCCCCCAGCGGGGCCGGCGTAGAGCTTCACCTCAAGATCCACCGGCCCGACGACCGGCCGCCCCTGCCCGTCGATCAAGTAGCCCTGCTGGTCGATCTGGTTGGGCAGCGCCCAGGCCACGGAGCCCCACAGCACCGCAACCATCAGCACCCATCGTTGGCGCAACATAAACCCCCTTGGAAAATTACACTCCCCCAGGGCGAGCATGCCGCGTCGCGCCACAATCCGCCACTGGTCTCCACGCCGCTGGGCGCGGCTCACCCCCACCGACCCGACGCGAGGCCATCGCCTGCAGGGGTTGTCAGGGGGGTGGGCGCCCTCAGCCCCGGCTCGGGGTCAGGCTCAACTTCGCGGTCGGGGTCTGGATCGGCCCGGCGCCGCCCGGGCTCATCGGCGGGGCCGGCTGGCCGAAGCGAGCCGAGGCTACGCCAGCGCGCCCGAGCCCGCGCGCGGCGATCCCCGACCAGCCCGCAGGGGCCTGTGTCGCGGTGTCAGCGATGGCTTGGGGAGGCGGGGTTCGCTGGGGCGCGCGCGGTCGCGGGCGCTCGCAGGCCGCCGCGCCCCGTGGCGCGGGCGCGGCGCAGGCAGCCT
>JAUHVS010000019.1 GCA_030424955.1 bacterium
GTGGCCGCTGTAGAGCACCACGTCGGCGGTGGCGAGGCTGTCGCGCATGGCGGCGCTGAGGCGGCCCTCCTCGGCGCCCTCGACCAGGTCGCTGTGGAACACCCGCACCCGGGCCTCGATGGCCCTGCCCTCAACGGTCAGCGTGCGGGTGAAGGGCGGCGAGTCGATGGTGAGGCTGTCGAAGTCGGTGACGCTGGGGTTGTGCCAGCCGCCCTCGAGCAGGGCGTCGACCAGCCAGCGGGCGGTCTCGAGGTCGAAGCGCTCGCTGTTGTAGTCGCCGCCGAAGTGCACGGCGAGGTCGTACACCCCGTCCTCGAACAGGGCGTCGTAGCGCGGGAACGCGTCGCGGCTGTCGCTGCCGGCGACGGTGACGGTGAGGGGGGCGATGTCGCCGCTGACGGTGACGTTGAAGGTGCGCGCGCCCGTGGTCTCGGGGGCGAGCTGGCTCATCAGGTAGTAGCTGCCCACCAGCTCGAGGGCGAAGGTGAAGCGCACCTGGGCGCCCCCCTGCAGCACCTCGGCGGTGCCGGCCTCGCCCGCGCCGCGCTTGAAGAAGCTGAACCACCGGTCGGCGGCGCTGGCGTTGCCGTCGCGCACCACGGCCTCGACGTGGCTGCGCAGGGCCGAGGCCACGCTGCGCAGGCGCTGGCCCACGGCGGCCTCGATGGCCTGGGCCTGGCCCTCGGCGTCGCGGGTGGCGAAGTCGGCGGGCAGGGCCGCGTGGGCGACGCCGCTGAGCACGTACTCCCGGGCGTTGGTGCTGATGTAGTTGTCGGCCTTGCTGTCGTCGTAGTTCGGCACCGCGTGGGGCGCGCCGACGGCGGGCGCCGCGGGGGCGGGGGCCGCCCCGTCACAGCCGGCGAGGCCCAAGGGGGCGCTGCTCAGCAGGGCGAGGGTCGTGGCGAGCGAGAGCAGGCGGTGGCGCATGGTGTGTCCCCTGAGCGTGATGGCGCCGCCCTCTGCGAGGGTCGTGCCATCTGCCCGCGCCGCGGCTGGGGGGCGCGGGGCAAGGGGGCGGGGCGCGGTGGGCGGCCGGTGGCCGCTGCCCGTCGTGGCCGATGTGGCGGGTGGACTGGCCACCCGCGGGCCCGTCAGGGGGTGGCGGGGGCGATGGGCTTGAGGGGCTTGATGGCCTTGAAGGGCTTCTTGGTGTTGCCGGGCCGCGGCGCGATGGGCGACACGCCCGAGGCCGGGGCGAGGGAGGCCGGCGCCTTGGCGGCGGGGCCCTTCACGGCGGGCGTGGCCTCGTCGCCGGTCTCGGGATCGGCGAGGCTCTCGCCGTCATCCTCGGGGGTCTCTTCGACCTTCTTGATGGGCGCCTTGTAGCCGAACAGGGTGTAGGCCTTGCTGCGGGGCGTGAGCTTGATGGTCAAGGTCTCGTCGTCGATGGTGTAGACCCGGGTGTTGACCGTGAAGTAGCCGCCCGCCTTGACCGCGAGGTCCATGGGGCCGCTGTCGCGGGGGCGCTTCATGCTGAAGGGCGTCGTGCCCAGCAGCTTCTTGCCGTAGTACACCTTCGCCGAGGCGGGCGAGCTGCGGAAGTTGAGCGTCACGTTGGCCGACTTGGGCCTCGCCTTGACCTTCGGCGCCGCGCTGGCCGCCGCCGCGGCCGGGGCGCTGGCGGCGGCCGCAGGCTCGCCGGGGGGCGCCGGCTGGGCCATCGCCGCTGGGGGCAGGATCAGCAGGCCCAGGGTCCACAACACTGCGGTGCGCGCGCGCATCAGCCCTCCTCCCCGTCGGCGCCGCCGCCGGCGCGATCCTCAGGCCCGGTGGGCGCCTCGTCGGGCGCCGAGTCGGGGTACTCCTTGCCGGGCACCTTCACGAAGCTCTCGATGGGCTGGGTGCGCGTGCCGCGGACGTTGCCCTCGAGCACCTGCACCGGCAGCGGGGGCGTGAGGTCGTAGCGGAAGCCCCGCGAGGGCAGCCGGATCTCGAAGACCTCGTCCTCGTGCAGGAACTGGCGGCTGTGGTTGATGGGCTGGTCGCCGATCACCTGGGTGTGCCGGTGGTTGAGCAGGAAGCCGTACAGGCGCACCGCGTGGTGGTTCATCAGGCGGTGGCAGCCGTGGCTGAAGCGCTGGGAGCTCAGGATCGACATGTAGTCCGACGAGCCGTGGGCCCGGATGCCGCGGTCGTTGTCCCGGGAGCCGTCGGGCTCGCGGCCGGGGATCACGAAGTAGCCGGCCACCAGGCCGTAGGCCGACAGGTAGCCCGGGCCCATCTCGCTGTAGTTCACCACGCCCTGCTTCTTGCCGTTGATGTACTTGCGCTTGGCGAGGGCCCGCAGCGGCGTGGTGGTGGGCGGCACCCAGGTGGGGCCGGCGATGATCTTGCGGATCACCCGCTTGCCCACGTCGCTGCCCTTGTACTTCATGTAGACGTGGCCGTTGGGCGCCAGGTCTTCGCGCCAGCCGCCGATGGTGGTGGGCCAGCGGATCAGGCGGATGTCCTGATCGCGGTACTTCAGGATCAGGTAGGCCTTGGGCATGCGCCCCCGGGGCTGGCTGACGCGCTTGCCCGAGGCGCTGAAGGGCGGGTCGTACCACACGTCGCCGCGGTCGATCATGAGCCGCAAGTCCATGTGTTCGCTGTAGTATTCGGGGAGCTCGGGGAACCTCACGCCCACGCGCAGCCACTTGAAGTCGGCCCGCGGGTGGCGCCGCATGAAGGCCAGCGCCTTCTCGGGGGTGTCGAGGTCAAGCTGGGTCTTGGCGGCGTCGACGAACTCCTTGACGAGGTTGCGCACCGGGTGGGTCTTGCCGTCGGCGCCCTGGTAGGTGGCGGGCGTGTCCTTCACGGCGCTGGTGCCGTCCTCGAGGATGCCCGTGGCCGCCACCACCCGCTCGGTGAGCACCCGCAGGAAGGTCTTGTAGTTGGTCTGCACCGGCGGCATGCCCATCATCTCCATGGTGCGCTTGCGCAGGTTGGTGTGCTCGTAGAGCTTGTGCCGCCGCTGGAACCGCCGCAGGGCCAGCCGCAGCCCGTGGTCGAGCTGACCCTTCTTGTGCCGGTACTTCTTGTGGTTGTGGCCGTCGCAGTCGAGGCGCTTGTCGATCTCGGCCATGACCTTGCGCTCGAGGTCGTCGCGGGCCACGTAGTCGAAGGCCTCTTGCAGCTCGGCGGCGGCCTCGGGGGCCTTGGCCTGCAGGGCGGCGAAGTCCTTCACCTTGTTGGCCTTGTAGGCCTTCTTGAGCGTGGCGGTGTGGGCGCGCACGGTCGCCTTGTGGCGGCGCTCCTTGCGGCTGTTGCGGTAGGTCATGGCGTCGAGGGACGCGATGAGCGGGTAGTCGATCTTGCCGTGGCACTCGGCCTCGGCGTCGTGGATGAAGCGGTCGCGCACCAGGCCCATGCTGGGCGGAATGCCAAACACTTCCAGGTAGTTGCGCTCGCCGTCGTCGAGGGGGCGGCCGTCCTCGTCCGTCTCGTCGTTGGCCAGACCCAAGAACACCTGCCGGTAGCGGTTCTGCAGGGCCTCGCCGTCGGGGCCGGTCATGGGCTCGAAGATGTAGGGCGTCCAGTCATCGCGGAAGCTCAGCACCGTGTAGCCGGCCGCGGTGGCGGCGGCCTCGGGCACGATGCGCTCCTCGCCGTCGATGACCAGCACCACCCGATCCGCCTCGGGGGTGTCGGGCTGGTGCCGCAGCGGATCGGGCGGCGGCGGCGCGGAGGCCGGGGCCAGATCGGCTGGGCCGTCGGCGGCCTTCGCCGTGGCGCCGCTGTTGGGCGTGCTGCCGCCGACAGGCTGCGCCACCACCGTCTCGGTGGAGGGGCGGGTCGGGGCGGGATCACCCTCGGAGCCACCGCACGCCACGCAGGCGAGGCTCAGCACGGTGATGAGGACCGATGTAAGGCTATGTCGCATAGTGGCCGCACCGTACCCGAGCCCGCGTCGGGCTGCAATTCGTCGCCGGGCGAGTGCCCGGCCCCCTGGGGCGCGCACCCTAACGCGCCGCCGGGTTCGCTCCAAGGGCGTCCGATGCCGGGGCGGCGTTCGACGGTGCAGCGGCCGGCAGATCGGCTGGGCTTGGAGGGGGCGGGGCCGCCGCCGCAGGGGTCTCGTTGGCGGCAGGCCAGCGCTGCTGGGCCCCCTGGCCGGCCCAGTAGGCGTCGAGCAGGGCGATCAGCTGGGGCTCCACCGAGAGCCCGCGGCCGGCGAGGTTGGTGGTCTGGTGGGGATCGGCCTGCATGTCCCACAGCCGGTAGATGGGCGGGCCCTCGCTGGTGGGCACGTGCAGCAGCTTCCAGCGGCGGGTGCGCACCATGCGGTCCTTGGTGGCCAGGGCCACGTCGTGCAGCTCGGCCTTGACCACGATGTTGTCGTCGAAGCTGTCGTCCACCTCGAGGGTGTCGCGGGCGCCGCTGGCGTCGAGCAGGCGGGCGCGCTCGTCGTCGGTGAGCACGCTCATGGCCTCGCGCTTGGGGAAGAACAGGTAGCAGGTCTCGCCGAACACCGGCAGGTCGAGATCGCTGGCCTCGCCGGTGAGCAGCGGGCGCAGATCGGCGCCGGTCCACTGGGGCGCGGGGGGCAGGCCCACCAGCCCGGCGATGGTGGGGGCCAGGTCGATGTTGCGGGTGAGCGCGGTGATGGTGCTGCCGGGCCGGGTCACCCCGGGGGCGCGCACCAGCAGCGGGATGCGGGTGCTCTGATCGCCCCCGAAGAAGTTGGTGCCGTGCCCCAGGGTGCTGCCCGGATCGTACAGGTCCTCGCCGTGGTCGCTGGTGATGATCACCACCGTGTTGTCGTCGAGGCCGCGGCGGCTGAGCTCGGCGAGCACCTCGCCCACGTGGCTGTCGAACTCGTGCACGGCGCCGTCGTACAGGGCGCGGATGTGCTCGATGGTCTCGGGGGCCAGGTCGCGGTCGAAGCCCGTGCTGATCAGCTCGTGCACCTTGACGTCGATCTCGTACTTGTGGGGCCCGCGGTAGGCCGGGTCGGTGTAGCGCACGTTGTGCGGGTAGCGCGCGGTGTAGGGCAGGTGGGTGGTGCTGAAGAACAGCACGCCGAAGAAGGGCTTGCCCGCGCGGGTGGCGTCGTCGATGCGGTCGAACATGCGCTGGGTCAGCGCGCGGGGCCGCAGGTACTTGGTGGTGCGCGCCACCTCGGGGATGAGCAACTCCCCGAAAGGATTGGAGAAATACAGCGGGAACACGAAGTGCCCCCAGATGGTGCTCTCCATGATGAAGCTGGTGAAGTTCTGGGTGTCGCTCGCATCGTTGTGGGCGAAGCCCATGTCGACCAGCTTGAAGCAGTTGCCCGCCCAGTCGCTCACCACGATGGTCTCGTAGCCCGCCTCGCCCAGCACCCGGGGCAGCAGGTCGGGCAGGGCCGAGGCGGCCTCGGCCTGCTCGCGGCGCAGGTACATGTAGCGCACACCGTGGTTGGGCGGCAGGCGGCTCGACAGGGTGGTGACCCACGACTCCAGGGTGCTGGCGGTGGCCACGTGCAGATCGGCGAAGTCGGCCGCGGTGCGGGCGAAGGCGTCGATGTGGGGGCTGACGTCGCGGGGGTGGCCGTGCACGCCCAGGCGGTCGTGGCGCAGGCTGTCGCTGGCGATGATCAGCACGTTCGGGGGCGTCTCGCCGGCCTGCGGCGGGGACGGCGGCGGCCGCAGCAGCCAGCCGGCGGCGCCCAGCACGGCGACGGCCGGGAGCAGCCACAGCGCCCGCCCGGCGCCCTGCGCGCCGCGCAGCCGGGCCCACCACAGCCGGGTGTAGGTGACGGCGGCGTACACGGCCACGGCGGCGAAGAGCGCGGTGACGGCGTCGAGCACGTGCCAGCGGTGCAGGGCGTACCAGTCGAAGCCGGGCAGGTAGGGCGAGCCCTTGCGGGCGAGGCTGTCGAGGAAGCCCGGGTTGAGCTGGTAGACGTAGCCCATGGACAGCAGGCCCAGGACCCCGTCGAGGGCGGCGCCGGCGAAGAGCAGCCGCAGCCGGGGGAAGCGCACGGTGGCCTCGGCCGCCTCGCTGGCCGCACCGCGCCGGGCCACCCGCTGCAGCACGGCCCGGTGGCGCAGCACGGGCCAGGTCAGCAGGGTCGCGAGCAGCCACAGCACGACGTAGGCCGGCACGACGCGCAGCTGGTACCAGATGATGGTGCCCAGGTAGCGCTCCACGGCGAGATCCGCGAACAGGTCCCCCTGGCGGCCCGTGAAGCGGATGAACCCGTACAGGCTCCAGGCGTAGAGCAGCCCCGCCAGCGTCGCCTGGGCCTTGAGCAGGGGCACGAACGTGCGGGGCGACATGGCGCAGATCCTTTGGGGCGGTGGTGCGTACAGCGGGGGCGACCCACGCCGGGTCACGCGAAGGGAGCCTATATGCCGACTCGACGCACGCTTGTCACCTGCCTGGCCGGCGCGGCGCTGGCCGTCAGCCTGATGCTGCCCGCGGCTGCCCAGCCCACGCCGGCGCCCGACGGGGCCCCGGCCGCCGCCCCCGTGACCACCTACAGCTTCACGCCCGAGGACATCGACGGGCGCATCCACCGGCCCGAGGGCGAGGTGGACGTGGTGCGCCGCGCGGCGAGCCCCGACAGCCTGGTGCGGGTGCGGCAGGACTTCGGGGACCGGCTGCGGGCCAGCGCCGACGACATCTGATCGGCGGGGGCGACGGCGCCGCGCCTTCGCCGGGCTGAGCCCCCGGGGCTACTCGGCGGGGGCCTCGCAGAGCACGCCGTGCTCGGCGGTGCAGGCGATGTCGTTCCAGGCGGCCTGGTCGGCCCAGAAGTGGGCGCAGTCCTCGTTCTGGCCGCCGTCGTTCGGCTCGCCGCGGGTCCACGCCGCGAACTGCAGCGCGCTGCCGTCGGCCCACCGCCAGCGCCACTCCGCCTCGCGGTCCGTCAGGCCCAGCCACCAGCGCTGGGGCTGCACGGCGCTGGCCTCGTCGAACAGCCACTGGTTCTCGTCGGCGTCGTCGATGACCGCGAGCTGCGCGCCCAGCGCGGCGCACTGGGCCTCGGCGGCCTCGTAGGCCTTGGCCGCCGGGCAGATCCAGTAGCGGTGGCCCGCCCGCTCGCGCTCGAAGCACTCGGTGCAGCCCTCGTCCACGCGGCCGTCGCAGTCGTTGTCGATCCCGTCGTCGCAGATCTCCTCGGCGCCCGGGTGCCGGAAGGGATCGTCATCGGCGCAGTCGGCGCCGCAGCTCGGCGCGCCGTCGTTGTCGAGATCCTCGGGCACGCAGGGGGCCTCGCACAGGTACGGGTAGCGGGTCTCGCAGCTCTGGTCGTTCCACTGGCCGTCGCTGCGGTAGTGCCCGCAGTCCTCGCCGGTGCCGTAGTCGTTGGGCTCGTTGCCGCCCCAGCGGGTGAAGGTGGGGGCCTCGCCGTCGGCCCACACGAACTCGCCCTCGGTGGCGCGGTCCGTCAGGCCGATCCACCAGCTGTCGCCGCCCACGGCGCGGGCCTGGCGGTACAGCCAGTCGTTCTCGGCGAGGCTGTCGATGCGCACCAGCTGGGCGTCGAGGCGGGCGCAGCTGGTCTCGGCCTGGGCGTAGGTGCGCGCGTCGGTGCAGCGCCAGTAGCGGTGCCCGTCGCGATCCACGGGCTGGCAGCGGGGGCAGGCGCCGTCGTCGGCGACGCCGGTGCAGCTCTGGTCCTTCCCGTCGCCACAGATCTCGGGGGCGTCGGGGCGGGTGTCGGGATCGGCGTCGTCGCAGTCGAAGCCGCAGGGCCAGCCGTCCTCGTCCGCGTCGGTGCCGGCGTCGACGCAGGCGCGCAGGCTCTGCAGGGCGTCGGCGCGGGCCCGCACGGCGTCGGCGAGGGCGGCGACCTCGGCGTCGAACTGGGCCAGGCCCCAGATGCGGCGGTCGTCGGCGGCGACGGCGTCGCGGATCAGCGCGGCGCGGGCCTGCAGGCCGGCCACCAGCGCGTCGGCATCGATGCGGCGGCTGAAGGCGATCAGGGCGTCCTGGTAGCCCAGGCGGCACAGGCCGTCGTCGAAGCACAGGGCCGCGGCGCGGCCGGTGCGGGGGTAGAGGATGTCGGGCCCCTTGAAGCTGCCGTCGAGGGCGCCGGGCAGGAAGTCCACCCGATCGGCGGGGTCCATGTGCAGGTGCACGCGGCGCTGGGCGGTGCTGTAGCCCTCGGCGTTGCGCACCCAGGTCTCGCCGGCGAAGGCCTGCCACCAGCGGCGCCACATGAGGTAGTCGCCCGTGGCCGCGTAGAAGCCCTCGGGGGGCGGGGTCTGGGCGGTGTCGGCCAGCCAGGTGAGCAGGGGGCGGGTGCTGGCCTCGCCGGCGACCAGCTCGAACCGGCTGACATTGTTGGGGAACAGGTCGCGGCGGTCGGCGGCGTACAGCGCCCAGGTGTCGGGGAAGCGCGCGGCGGCGTAGGGGCCGTCCACGGGCTCGAGCAGCAGGTACAGGCCGAAGGGGGTGCCGTTGAGGCTGACCTGGGCGAAGCCCACCCGGGGCGCGGGCACGCCCGCCTGCCGCAGCACCTCGCCGCCGAGCCAGGCCCGCAGCAGGCTGGCGTCGAGCATGCTGTTGTCGAGCTGCAGGGCGGCCAGCCCCTCGCGGCGGCCGGTGGGATCGAGGTGGTCGAAGCGCACCTCGACGCTGGGCTTGAGATCCACCCGGCGGTAGCGGCCGTCGGGCCCCACGACGTGCACGCCCACGGGCTCGGCGGGGCCGCCGTCGATGGCGAAGGTGGCGGGCTGGACGCGGCCGGGATCGCGGGCGAGCACCCGCTGCACCTCGTCGCTCCAGGTCAGCTCGATGGTGTGGACGCGATCGCCAGCGAACCAGTCGGCGCCGGCCTGGATGGGCGGCTGGTTGGGCGCGCCGGGGGTGGGGGCGCAGAAGCCCCAGGCGCCGGTGGCGTCGGGCAGGCGGCCCCAGGTGTCGGTGGCGGCGCCCAGGCCGGGGCGCACCTGATCCGCCTCGGCGCCGGTGGCGTCGAGCAGGCGCACCGTGGTCACGCCGCAGTACACGGGGAAGTCGGGGGCGAGGGACGTGGGGCCGGCGGGCAGCACGCCCAGGGCGTCCAGGGGCTGGCTGTGCCCGGCGCTGTCGGCGAGCACCCAGCCCTGGGCGAGGCCCGGGGCGCCGGGGTTGAACAGCTCCACGGCGTCGGTGTCGCGGCAGTCGATCTCGTTGAGCACGAGCCCGGTGGCCGGGCCGGCGTCGGCCGGCTGGGCGTCGGGGATCGGCGGCGCGGCGTCGGCCGGCGGCAGGGCGTCGGCCGCGGCGTCGGCGGCGGGCTCGGGCGTGGCCTGGGTGTCGTCGCAGCCCGCGGTGGGCAGGCACCACAGCAGCGCGAGGCCCAGGAGGGCGGCGCGGGGGGTGGGGGGCAGCAGGGGGTGGGTCACAGATCCCTCGGTTGAACGCAGCGCAGGTAGACGTTGGCGCTGTCGGGGGGCAGGGGATACGCCTCGCCGGTGGCGAAGTCCACGACCAGCGGCTCATCGTTGAAGGACTCCGAGGTCCAGAACCGCTTGGGGGTGGGGGCGCCGCCGGCGAGGCGGTCCCCGATGTCGGGGGTGGCGTGCAGGTCGAGCAGGCTGCCGAGCTCGGCCACCGTCGGCAGCACGGCGTCCGGCCCGCGGCACAGCGCCGACGCGTCGGCGAAGGCCAGGGGATCCTGGTAGGCGCTCCACGCCAGGCCGGTCCACAGGTCAGCCGCGCCCTGGCCCAGGGGGGCCGCGTAGGCCTCGGCGGGGCGCTCGTCGGGGGTGTAGGCCACACAGAGCACGTTGACCCGGTTGACCTCGCCGGGCGCCAGGCGCACCAGCCGGCCCGCCGTGACGTCCAGGGCGAAGAACTGCCCGCCGCGCACGGTGCGGCTCATGAGGAACCGGGTGCCGGCCTGGTTGCCCAGCGCGAGCTCGAGCCAGGGGCGGTCCGGGGCGCTGCGGCCGTTGAGGGTGACGCCCAGGCTGGCCAGCGCGTGCCAGTCGGGCAGCCGCCAGCGCAGCCGGCGCCTGGGCTGGGTGGGGTCGGTGTACAGCGCGAGGGTGTCGCAGGCGCCCTGCCCTTCGTTGGGGGTGCGGGCCTGGAGCCGCTCGACGCGCCACGCGAGGCCGGTGGCGGGGTCGAGCGCCACCCGCTCGCCCTGGGCCCAGGTGAACGGGGTGTCTCGGCGCTGCACGAAGGCGGGCACGGGGTGGCCTGGCCCGCGGGGGTTGCAGGCCTCGCCGAGCACGCCGGGGCCGCAGCAGGTGAGGGTCACGCAGGTGGACAGCCGACCGTCGCCGTCGTCGTTGCAGATGAGGCCGTCGCGGCGCAGCGCGCAGGGGTTGGCGTCGCACTCGGGGTCGGGGGCGCAGAGCCCCGCGGCGCCGCACCACTCGCCGGCCGGGCAGGCCATGCTGGCGTCGAACACCTCGGCGGCCGGGGGCACCTCGCAGCCGGTGGGCCCGCACAGCCCCTCGCGGATCTGCAGCTTGACCCGCAGGCCACACACGGCCTCGGCGCAGCCCTGGATCTCCTCGACGCAGGGCTGGCCCACGGGGACGGGCTGCCCGTCGCGGCCGAGGCAGTCTGGGCCCGGGTTGGGGGGGACGGTCTGATCGGGCGCGCCCTGGTCGGCGGCGGGGCCAAGGTCCGCTGGGGACGGGCCCTGATCGGCGCCCTGGTCCGCGGGGGTCGGCGGCACCTCAGCGTCGTCGGGGGCCGGCGTGTCGACGCACTGGCCCCGGGCGAGATCGCAGCGCCAGCCGGCGGCGCAGTGGCGGTCGCCGTCGCACAGGAAGGGCTCGTCGGCCGCGTAGTCGGGCACGGTGCAGGCCAGCCACAGGGTGGCGCTGAGGCCGGTGAGGGTCAGCCGGGTCATTGGCCATCCCCTCCAGGCGGCGGGGCGACGCAGCGCACCCGCGCCCCATCGGCGCCCGGCGCAAACAGGCTGCCGTTCTCGAGGGACACGGCGCGGGGCTCTCCGACCGGGGGCAGGACGCTGAGGTCGCGCAGCCAGATCTGCTTGTTGGCGACGGGGCCGACGGGGGCGGGCTCGCCGGTCACCGCGTCGCGGGCGCCGTTGTGCAGGCTGAGCACCAGGCCCAGCTGGGCGAGCGTGGGCAGCCGCCAGTTGGGGCCACCGGCGTTGACGTTGCCGCACGCCCGGGTCGCCTCGACGTGGGACGCCTCCACGCCCAGATCGCGTACCCCCCAGCCCGACCAGGGGTCGATGAAGACGCCCGCTTCGTTCGGATCGGGCTGGAAGATCCGCGGGGGCGGCGCCTGCAGCGCGGGCGGCGCCACCATGACGCACAGGGCGCCGATGTTGGCCTGGCCGGGGATCAGCGAGCTGATCCGGGCGCGCAGATCGGTGGACCAGATGGCCCCGTTGAGGGTGGTGCGGCTCCCGTAGGCGCGGGCGGCGGCGAGGACCATGGGGATGGCGGCGGACGCGGGCCGCAGGCTCCACAGCTCGGCGAAGGAGGGCAGCCGCCAGGCGTTGGGCTCACCGTCGCCGGTGCCGTCGGCCGTCCAGACGGCACACGCGCTGTGCAGCGCGGCCAGCGTTCGGGCGGTGACGCCCGTGTCGTGCCACACCAGCCCGGTGGTCGCGTCGCGGTAGGGCCGCACGGGCCAGGTGGGGTCCAGCAGGTGCCGGCCCACGGCGGTGAAGCGCCCAACATCGTTGAGCAGGTCCTGGGGTGGCAGGAAGCTCGGGCCCAGCTCGTTGCACTCGGCGCGCTGGTCGTCGAAGGCGCAGCACTGGCGGGCCACGCAGCGGCCGCCTGCGCCATTGACCTCGCACAGGCTGTGGTCGTCGAGGTTGGCGCAGGGGTCGGGGGCTGGCTGGCAGCGGCCGTCCAGGCAGACGGTGTCGGCGCCGCAGTCGCCGTCGGCTGCGCAGGCCTGGGCGGGCGGGGCGACGCAGCGGACCCGGGCGCCCTCGGCGCCGGCCGTCACGACGGCCCCGTCGATGAGCGACACCACCCGCTGCGGCGCCATGGGTTGGCCTTCGAGGGGCGGGGCGGTGTCGGCGAGCCAGACGCGCGTGTTCTCCAGGGGCTGCGGGTCGACCTGCAGGCCGGTCACCACGTCCTTGGGCGCCGCGTTCAGGCTCAGCACCAGGCCGAGCTCCGACAGCGCGGGCAGCCGCCAGCCCGCGCCGAGCGCGCCACAGGCCCGCGACGCCGCATCGGTCGACGCTTGGGGGGCCAGGTCGCGCACCCACCAGCCCGACCAGGGATCGGTGAAGACCTCAGGCTGAGCGGGCACCGCCTGGAACACGCGGGGCGGTGGGGTGGGTCGCCCGGCCGGGGGCGCCACCATCACGCACAGGGCGTGCAGGTCGGCCGGATCGCCCCCCCGTTGGCTGGTGCCGGCGAGGGGGTTGATGGCCCAGGGCGCGCGGCTCACCGGGCTCCGGGAGGCGAAGTCGCGATCGGCCGCCAGCACGGGGAGGGGGTCTTCGCCCGCCGTGGGGCGCAGGCTCCACAGCTCGGCGTAGCTGGGCAGCCGCCAGGCGTTGGGGGCGCCGTCTGCCGTGCCGTCAGCCGTGGCCTCGGCGCAGACGGTGTGGAGCGCGGCGAGGGCCTGCGCGGTCTGCCCCGTGTAGTGCCAGACCAGCCCGGTGGTGTGGTCGCGGTAGACCGTTGGGGGGGGGAGCGGGAAGCCGCCACCGCCCATGTTGGCGTCGATGGCCTCGAAGCGCGCCGCGCCGACGGCCAAGGCGTTCAGGGGCAGGAAGCTTGGGCCCAGCTCGTTGCACTCGGCGCGCTGGTCGTCGAAGGCGCAGCACTGGCGGTTCACGCAGCGGCCGCCTGCGCCATTGACCTCGCACAGCTGGTGATCGTCGAGGTTGGCGCAGGGGTCGGGGTCGCACGCCGCGGGGGGGGCGATGCAGCGGCCGGCCTCGCACACCTGGTTGGCAGGGCACTGCTCTCGGCTCTGTCGCTCCTCGACCTCGACGTTGCCGCCGAGACCGTCGCACTGACGGAACGAGCGGACCGGGGTGTACGTCGGGCTGCAGGCGGCGTCGCAGTCTTTGGTCGTGAGCGGTTGGGATGTGTCGCCGTCGCCTCGGGGCACCCCGTTGTTGCAGCAGAACGCGGCGTGGTTGGCCTCGGTGGGGCAGGGATCGCACAGGTCGCCCCGGCCATCGCCGTCCTCATCGCGCTGGTCGCCGTTGGCGAGGCCCGGGCAGTTGTCGGCGTCCTCGGGCACGCCGTCCGTGTCACCGTCTGGCTGGCAGCGGTCGCCGATGCAGGCCTCGCCCATGGCGCAGTCGCCGTCGGCCAGGCAGGCGGGGGGCTCGGCGGGTGGGATGAGGCAGTGCAGCTCGCCGCGGGTGTTGCCCGGCGCCGGGCGCACGGTCCCCGTGCCCAGATCGACCTGGGCGGCGGCGCCCCGCAGGGTGGCCCAGGCCCAGGTGTCAGCCGGGCGGGGCCGCCCCTGCACGATGCTCACCGGGATCGTCGGCTGGTCGGCGCGGGGGTGGAAGTCGAGCAGGCTGTAGAGCTCTGTCACCGTCGGCACGCGGGCCCCGTTCGCGCGGTTGGCGCAGGCCGCCTGGGCCGTCGCGAGGCTGGTCACGCCCTCGAGCGGCGGCAACCACTGGCGCTGGGTCCAGGGGTCGAGGCCGTCGACCAGGCCGCCGCCGTCGGGCCGCGCCTCCCGCTGGAGTGGCGGCAGGTCCCGCGGCTGCGGCGGGCTCGGGTGCCGCACGCACACGGGCCACAGGTCCCCGGCGTCGAGGGGCTGAGCGCGCACGCGGTCGGCGCCGGCCGGCGCGAGCAGGTGCACCACCAGCACGCCGTCGGGGGTGGTGGTGCGCGAGGGGATGCCCGCCTGAGGGGCGGCGACCCGCACCGGGTCGCGGCGGGTCAGGGTGATCAGCTCGTGGATGGTGGGCAGCCGCCAGTCGGTGGGCGCGCCCGCGGTCTCCTCGCCCAGGCGGTGGCAGTGGGCGTGCGCCCCGTCGAGGTTGGGCTTGCGCACGTCGGTCGGCGACAGGGCCCACTCGAGCGGCATGTCCTGCGCGAGCTCGCGGCGGTGGTCCTCAAGGGTACCCAGGGCCTGCAGGCTCTCGTCGGCGGCGCCCAGGGTGAACCAGGGGCCCCGGCTGTTGCAGATGGGATCGGTGCACCACACGCCCTGGCAGGCCTCGGCCACGCAGCGGCCCATGCCGTTCAGGCAGATGAGGTGGTCCGGCTCCCCCGCGCAGTCGCACTCACCGCGCACGCCACAGCCGCCGTCCGCCAGGCACAGGCCCACATCGCAGCGGACGTCTTCGATCTGATCGGGCGCGTTGGGGTCGGGCAGGCACAGCAGGCTGTGGCCGTCGTTCTCGGGCACGCAGGCGCCGGGCTGGGTGCGCCGTGTGCGGCCGGGCTCGCAGCGGCGGGTGACCTCGAAGGCGCACTCGACGCTGGCTTCGCGGCAGGCCCCCAGGCGCACCCACTCGCCGGGGCGGGCCTCGCCGCAGCAGGGCCCCGGCTGGCACGCGGGCACGCAGGCGCCCTGCCAGCACTCCCAGGCGGAGGGATCGCCGCAGTCGGCGGTGACCTCGCACCCCGCCGCCTCGCAGGCGCCGTCGACGCAGCGCTGGTCGGCTGGGCAGTCGCCGTCGACGGCGCAGGGAGCGGGCCGGGGCTCACAGACCCGTGACTCGGTGCACTGCCGATCGGCGGGGCAGTCGGCGTCCACCAGGCAGCCGGGGCGGCAGGCGAGCTGGTCGCAGATCTGGCCCTGCGGGCACTGGGCGTCCTCGACGCAGCCCACGCAGACGCGATCGGGGTGGCACACGGTGCCGGGGCGGCACTGGTCGTCGCGCAGGCAGTCCACGCAGCGCCCGTCCGGATCGCAGACCCGGCCATCGGGGCAGCCGCGGTCGTCCACGCAGGCCACCTGCGGGGTGCACTGGCCCTCGACGCAGGCCTCGGTGGCGGCGCACTGGCTGGCGTCGCGGCAGCGGGGGGCGGCCGGCGCGGCGCAGCGGTTGGCCTCGCAGACCCACGGGGTGGGGCAGTCATCGTCGGCGCTGCAGGCCAGCCGGCGCTCGGGGACGCAGGTGTCGAGCAGGCAGCCGTACCCGCGGACGCAGTCGCGGTCGGTGTCGCAGGCGAAGACCTCGGTGTCGACGTAGTCCTGCTGGGTACAGCCCACGCAGAGCCACAGGGCGACGCAGGTCAGCCCGATCCGCAGCAGCGTCTTGCACATGGTGGACCCCTCCTCACCGCTCAGGGAACCACACCCACCGGCTACGGGTCACGCCCGCGCGCGCCGCGCCTCACGGGCTGCAGGCGTCTCCCACGTCGTCCCCATCTCCATCGGCCTGATCGGGGTTGGCGACGTCGGGGCAGTTGTCGTCGGCGTCAAAGACCCCATCGCCATCGCGATCGCCGGCGATGGGCTGCTGGCACACCTGGCCGCGGCAGCGCCACTGGTCGTCGTTGCAGGGGGTGCCGTCGGGGGACTGGGTGCAGTCGTGGGTGGGCAGGCAGTACCCGCCGGTGCAGCGCGACAGCGGATCGCACGCCGCGTCATCGCCGCAGCGGCGGCCGGCGGGCAGGACGCAGCGCAGGGTGAGCTGGCCCGGGCCCTGCCCATTGGGCGGGGCGAGGCCCAGCACGAGGGCGCCGTTGGTGCGGTCGAGGCGGCCCCAGCGGGGGACCCCCCCCGTGCTGAGCTGCACCGGGATCTCATCGCCGCCGACGTCGCCCGTGAACACGTCGAGGGGGGGCGGGCCGCTGTGGCCCGACAGGTCGAGCAGCCCCAGCGCCTCGGAGGCCTGGGGGGCCCGCATGCCGGCGTGGACGCGGCGGCACGCGGCGTTCGGATCGCCGTCGGTGGGGATGGGCTCGGCCGTCTGCCAGCGGTTGCCGGTCCAGGGGTCGGTCCAGCGGACGTTGTCGCCAAATCCACGGGCCTGCGGCCAGCGGTGCGCCTCGCCGGTGTTGAACCGCACGCACAGGCCGAGGGCGACGCCGCCGTTGGCGAGGAAGCCCGCGGCGTCGATGCCGTCGGCCTGCGCGGGCGCCCACTCGAGGTAGGCCGGGACGTTGCGCTCGTCGAGGGTGCGCGAGATCAGCCGGCCCGCGTTGGGCAGGGGGAACCCGCGGCCGATGAGGGTGCTGAGCTCCCAGTACGTGGGCACCCGCCAGCCGGACAGATCGTTGAGGCGCAGCCGCTCGCAGGCCCTGTGGGCCGCGGGCAGGTCGTTGACCTGCAGGGCGTCCGCCGGGGGGACGAACCAGGTCAGCGAGGTGTCGCGGTCGAGGTAGGTGGCGCCGATCTCGCCGGCCTGCTGCCGCTCAAAGCCGCCCGACCACTGGCCCGACACGGGCACGGTGGGGCCGCGGGCGTTGTCCGTCTGGCGCAGCCCGGTCCAGGGGCGGCAGGCGTCCGCCACACAGCGTCCGGCGTCTGGGCGCCCGCAGCGGGCCTGGGCGGCCGCGCCGGCGCAGTACCCCGGGGCGCAGGTGGGCTCGACGATGCACACGCTGGCGCCATCGAGGGCCTCGGGGTTGCAGTAGCTGCCCGGGTCACAGGCGAGCGGGACCCCGGGCACCTCGGGGGCTGGTCGGGCGGTGCCCCGGTCGGGATCGCAGGTGCCCGACTCGACGGTGGCCTCGGCGGTGCCGGCGCACGGATCGTCGAGGTCCAGGCAGATCACGTCGGTGACCACCTCGTAGGCCGGCAGCGGGCGGCCGCCATCGCAGCACAGCCCGCCCCCCATACAGGCGGGGCGGCATGCGCCGTCCACGCAGTAGGGCGTGGGATCGGCGCAGGCGGTGTCGGCCGCACATGGGCCGGCGTCGGGCGGGCCCTGGTCGGGCGGGCCCTGGTCGGGCGAGTCCTGGTCGGGCACGCTCAGATCGGCGGCCATGGCGTCCAGGGGCCGCGCGTCGGCGGCCGGCCCCTCGTCGGCGGCGGCCCCATCGGGCGCCTGGCCGTCGGTCCGCGCACCGGGCGTGCAGACCGCCGCCGCGCAGCGGTAGCCGGCGACACAGTCTTCGTCGGCGACGCAGCGGAAGGGGTTGTCGTCGACGTAGGCGGGGGGCTGACAGCCCCAGGCGGCCGCGGTCAGCGCGCCCGCGAGCCATGGGGTCCGGGTCATCGAGGCTCCAGGGTTGGGGGGGGCGCCGTGGGCAGCGAGCGCCCAGGGATCAGCGGAACTCGCTGGCCAGGCAGAGCCCGAGGCAGGTCACCTCGCTACCCTCCGGCACCACGTCCATGAGCGGGGCCCCATCGGCGCTCGGGCGCACCCGCCAGCGGCCACCGACGGCGGGGCTCGACCAGATGCAGGTGTCGTCGGGGGCCGCCGGGTTCAGGGCGTACTCGGGGGTGGCGCGCAGCGCGAGCAGCGACGCGGCCTCAGCGATGCGCGGGGGGCGGGGCATGCCAAAGCCTCGCAGGCCCCCGCAGCTTGGATCGGCCGCCTGGGCGGCGGTGAGCGGCTCGGGGTCACGGGTCCATGGGATGTTGGTCATCAGGTCACGATCGAGGGACCCGGAGTTCATGATGCGGTTGCGCACATCCGCGGGGCGCATCCGCCGCGGGCCGAAGACGCAGCGCACCTGGCCCCGCTCGGCGCCGGAGGCCATGACGACCGCCTGGTTGGCGAAGTCCACGGCGGGCACCCGGATCGCGCCGTCGTCCGCCCGGGTCATGCTCGCCGTCCACCACGGCAAGGGGTTGCCCTGCACCTGCAGCAGGCCGGCCATGGCGTCGGCCTGGGCCGCGTCGGCCAGCAGCGCGGTGACCTCGAACAGGTCGGGGAGCCGCCACTGCTCATGGCCCTCGCGCACGGGCGGGAGCGCGGCGCACAGGGCGGCCGCATCGGCGACGGTCTCGGCCGTGAGCGTCGCGTCGTTGGCCCGCTGCCACCACAGCCAGGTGCGGGTGTCGCGGAACATGGGTACGGGCGCGTTGGCGCGCACCTGGAAGTCGCCCGGCGCCGGATCGCGGTCGGGCACCCAGGTCAGCGGGCCGGCCACGGTGGTGTTCAGGGCGATGGCGTCGCGGGGCACGCACTGCAGGTTGACGCACAGGCCAACGGGCGGATCGGGCCCCACGTCGCCACCGCTGGGTACGTTGCAGGGCGTGCCGTCCTCATTGGCCGAACAGAAGTCGGCGCGGGCGTACGGGCAGATCAGGTTGGCGGCCAGCGGCACGCACCCCTGGCTGTCCGCGCTCAGCTCGTCGCTGACGTGGCGGGCGGAGCACCACTCGAAGTAGCGCTCCACCAGAGGCGCGCCGGGCGTGGGCGCGCAGGCCCCGTCCACATCGCAGGTGCCGTCGAGGATCTCGACGATCTTGCGGGGCAGGCACAGATTGCCAGTGACGATCCCCTCAAGCTCGTTGGTGAGCCGGAAGGTGCGGCATGGGGTGCCCGCCGCGACCTGCTGGTTGTCCGCGCAGCACTGCCCATCCACGGCGCCGCAGCGTGGCGGCCCCTGGTCGGGGGGCACGGACAGATCGCTGGGGCCCGCCATGTCAGCCGGCGGCGGATCCAGGTCGGGCGCGGGACCCTGGTCGGCCGGCGCGGCGCCGTCCAGCAGGGCCTGATCGACCCCCGCCTCGGGGTAGACGATCACCGCGTCCGGCGCGTCGGCGTCGGGTCGCCGATCGGCGTCCGGCGACATCGCGGCGTCCAAGGGCTTGGGCCCGGGCTCACAGCGGTTCAGGGCGCTGCAGCGAAAACCCTCGCCGCACTGCGCGTGCGAGGTGCACGCGTAGACCTCGGTCTCGACGTACTCGGTGACCGTGCAGGCCGCCAGCGTCAGGCCAGCGGCCAGGTGAAAGGCTGTCCAGCGCATGTGTTGTCCTCCCCTGTCCCCAGCCTACGTCGGGCAGATGCCGATGGGCAAAACCCGCGTGCGGAGTGCCCGTGTCAGGGCCGGCGGGCGCAGCGGTTGAGGCGGCAGATCTGGTCGTTGGGGCAGTGGGCGTCCACCTGGCAGGCGTCGCCCTCGCGGCAGCGCCCGTCCAGGCCGCAGACCAAGGGATCGTCGCAGTCGGCGTTCACGCTGCACACGGGACCGCCCGTCTCGACGCAGAGCGCCGCGGCGGCTGCCTGACCCTGCGCGTGCGTCACCGTGGGGGTGCTCAGCTCGAGGCGGGCGAACCGCTGCGCGCTGGGGTCCTGCACGGCCCAGTAGGCCTGGCGGTTCACCCCGCCCGCGAGGCTGTCGTCGAACGCGCCATCCGGCCGCTGCCGCAGGTCCAGCCGGCTCAGGATCTCCTCGACCCGGGCCAGGTGCAGGCCCTGCGCCCAGCAGGCCGTCTGGGCGGCGACGGGGGTGTTGAACTGGGCGGCGATGGGGACCCAGCGCAGCCGGGTCCAGGTGTCCTCGCCGGCCTCGCTCTGCCGAATCAGCGGGAGCGGCTCCAGCGTGAGGTTGCGCACGCAGGTGAAGCGGGCGGCGTCGCCCACCGGGCGCTGCAGGAAGTGGCGGGCCTCGGCCATGTCGTCGAGCCGCAGGGCGAGGGTCTTCGGGCCCTCAGCCGTGGTGATGATCGTGCGGCTCACCACCTCGACGGGCGCGCCGGGCGCGGTGGTGTGGAAGAACAGCGGGGCGCCCAGCAGGGTGGCCAGCTCGTGCACAGACGGCAGCCGCCAGTCGTCCCACTGCGCCGCGCCGGCCTGCAGATCGAGCGCTGCGCAGCGCGCGTGCGCGCCGCCCACGTCGGCGGCCGAGAACGCCGCCGCGTCGCCGCCCACCGCCCACTGCAGGTTGGACGCCGCGTCGGCGATCACGTCGACGTCGTTCCCGTCGACGGGCTTGGTCAGGCGGGCCGTGCTGTCGGGGCTGTTGAGGGGCAGGGCGTAGGTGGGCCCCCGCCCGTTGGCCATGGGGTCCAGGGTGGGCCAGCCCCAACACTCGCCGCCCACGCAGCGAGCGTTGAACCCATCGCCGCACGGGGTGTGATCCGGCTCGTTCTCGCACGCCGCCAGCGCACACTCGGCCAGGGCCTCGCAGCGGTCGTTCCGGCAGATCTGGCCAGCGGCGATCTCGTCGCAGGTCGTCGCGAGGTTGGCGTAGTCATCGGGCTGCTGCGGCGTGCACACCAGGTCGGCGCCCTGGGCCTGGCACACGCCGTTGGCCAGCGCCTCGAGCTGGACCGCGCGGGGGCAGGGGTCGAGCCCCAGGCCGTCCAGGCAGGTGGTGCGCGCGAACTCGCAGGCGTCCTGCGGCCGGCCGCCCACGCAGCAGGGGCTGTCGTCTGCGCACCGCTCGAGGCAGCGCCCCTCGACGCACAGGCCGCCTGACGCGGAGCACGTCAGGTCGACGACGCAGGCGAGCGCCGTGCAGACGCCGTTGCGGCACACGCCGTCCAGGCCGCAGTCCCCCAGGCGCTCGCAAAGGCGGGTGCAGCCGGCCTCGTCGATCTGCCCGTCACAGTCCTCGTCGATGTCGTTGCCGCAGATCTCATCGGTGGGCGGTTCGGGCGCGCCCTCGCAGACCAGCTCGCCGTTGGCGTTGCAGCCCGTCACGCCCGGTGCCGCGCAGGCGCCCACGCCCACCGTGCAGGGCGCACCGGCACCCGGGATGTTGTCTTCAAATCCGTCGCAGTTGTCGTCGACGCCGGGGTTGGCGCAGGTCTCCCGCTGCGGCACCACCGGGGACTCGTCGGGGCAACCCAGGGCGCCGTTGATGCACTCGGCCTCGGGGTTGACCGCGCAGGCCCCCACGCCCACGGCGGAGCAGACCAACCCGCCCGTGGGGGCGTCCTCGTCCACCGTGCCGTCGCAGTCGTCGTCGAGGCCGTTGCAGCGCTCCCCGATCGGCTGACTGGGCACGACGTTGCAGGTCGGATCGGGCCCTACGGCGGGGGCACACACCGTCACGCCCTGGGCGGCGCAGGCGCCCTGGCCCACCGAGCACCCGACGCCCAGGCCGGGCACGTTGTCGACGCTGCCGTCGCAGTCATCGTCCAGCCCGTTGCAGGTCTCAACCCCCGGCTCGCCGACGGCAGCGTTGCACACCGGCTCAGCTCCATCGCCGCACTGCCACCGGCCATCGCGCGCGCAAGCGCCTACGCCGGCGCGGCACACCTGGTTGAGCCGATCCACGTTGTCGATGGTGCCGTCGCAGTCGTCATCGATGTTGTTGCAGATCTCGCGGTCCGGCGCGCCGGCCACCGCGTCGCACACCAGGCCCCCGGCGGCGCACACCATCTCGCCTCCTGCGGCGCAGGCGCCCTGGCCCACCGAGCACCTGACGCTCAGGCCGGGCACGTTGTCGACGACGCCATCGCAGTCGTCGTCCACGCCGGGG
>JAUHVS010000779.1 GCA_030424955.1 bacterium
CCTACTATGACAACAACGAACTCGGATGTGTCGCAGACATTGACGAGACGCGCGACGTTGTCGTCAACGACGGCCCCGAACGGCGATGGGCATACATGACCGTATGCGCGGGCGAGCCTGCCGCCAGTGTGGCCCCAGGGTGCCTTTGCCGCGAGGGGGGCCGCTGTGAGATCCCGCCGCCGCCCGGCCGGCAGACAATGGTTCGCTTCTACGACGACGACGGGTTGAAGTTCATCAAGCCCTATCCCGCCGAGGGCGTCTTTGCCGTCGGCTTGTGCGGGCGCAGCTACGTTGTGCAGCTTTGGATCATGGATCTCGACACCGACGAGATTCTCGACGCCAGTTGCTACAGCGACGGCCGGCGGCGCGAGTGTGGCGAGAGTGACCACCAGGGTCACCCGACCACGGCACTGATCCCGAGTCCCGCGACGAGGTAGAGCCACACGGCGGCCACCTGCGCCGTGTTCACGAGGTCTAGGCCCTGGTGCCCGTCAACGTCGAGCAGGTGCGGCACCCGCCCGCGGCGCCGCCGTTTCCGCTCACCCCTCTCTACACCGCGGCAGCGCCGGGCGGTCGGTCTACACCGATGACGCCTCGCTGATGGACGAGATGCACGAGGGCGTGGCGACCATCCCGCCCGTCGGGCGCGTTGTCGCCCTGGGCACACATCGGACACACCGCGGGACACATGAGGGCTGAGATGGGCACACGAGCGAGCGCAACGGAAGGGCAGGAATCCAGCAACCACAGCGGATCTAGCGGCCGGCTGGTCGTGGGGCGGCCGAGCCCCCCATCGGTGCGGCTGTATGCGGCGGCCAAGGGGCGGGGCTGAGGCCGCTGCGCCCGCGCGCAGCGAGCGTTGGGCCAGACACGGCGCCTGATGCCCGCGCGGGGCCCCCTGACCCGTCACCGCAGGCGGCTGCCGCCGACAGGAGGCGGCTCAGGGCCCCCCGGCCGGCAGCGCGTCCAGACAGGCCACGGCGGCGTCGCAGCCCTCGGCGGCAGCCAGGCACTCCGCGAAGCGCCCGTGCTCGGCCTCGGGCAGCGCCTCACACAGCGGCTCGCAGGTGAGCAGCGCGGCCTCGCAGAGGCGCTCGGCCCGCAAGCACGCGATACCGCAGCCCACGTAGGTCTGGCCCATGCAGCCGGACAGCCGCACCACGCCGAAGGTGAGCGCGGCGAAGAAGACCAGCCCGATCACGGGGTTTCGGCGAGACCACGTCATGGCCGGGGACCCTACCACGGCCGTGTGCCGCCGTCGGCCCCCACCGTGGTGTCCAGTGGCCGGGGCCAGGCCGGCCCAGGGCAGGCGCGGCGGTCGACCGCGGCTGGCCTGGGCTGGGCGGGCGCGGTACCGTCTGGCCCATGCGAGACCTGAACTGGCAGGCGATCGGGATCGTGGCGGCGTGCGTGCTCTTCGCAGGCTGGCTGGTGTACGACGCGTTCCGTTTCCACGACGAGCGCGTGGCCCACACGGCGGCGTTCCAGACCGCCTGTGCCGCCGAGCGCGCGCCCGCTGACTGTGAGGCCTGGGCGGAACGCTACGGCGATCGGTGCTACGAGTTGGCCTATGTGCCCGGCGGGCGCTACGAGCGGGCCCGGTTCCGCGGGCGCCTGTTTGAGCGGTGCCTGCACAACTCTGGCCGGCTGGCGCGCTAACTGCACCGCGGCGGCCCCCGCCGCACCGGGGAGGGTCGATCGACGCCACCCACTGGCGCCCGAGGGCTGGTAGGCTGCCCCCGGACCGACACCCAGGGGAGTCCCCATGCAGATCAAGCCAGTCGACACCACCGGGCGCGAAGGCCACCCGCTGTCGATGGTCGAGCTCGACGCCGCCGAGCTCGACGCCCAGCCGGAGCTGTTGATCGACATCTTCGAGGCCCGCCAGACCGGCGTCGTCGTCCGCGGCGCGCTGCCGGAGTTCGCCGAAGCGGCCGCGCGGATCAGCGACGCCGCCGTGGCCGACCTGTGGGCCTCGCCCAACCAGGGCATGCCCGGCGGTGATCTGAAGGTCATCGGGGAGGCCGCCACCCCCACCTTCACCAAGCTGCGCGGCCCCACGGCCGAACAGTACGGCGACGCCTCGCGGCGCCACGCAGCGGTGATGACGAAAGTGTTCGGCGCGGACCTGGAGCCCACCGCCCGCATCAACCACCTGTTCAGCGCGCTCAACGGGGGCCGGCCCGCAGCCCCGGCGCGCTTCGACGCCGACATCTCGTGGAACCCGTACACCGTGCGCGCCCTCGGGCCCGGCCAGCAGATCTACGCGCACCACGACCTGCACTATTGGCTCGCCGTGTACGACCGCCTGCCGGAGACCCTGGATCGCACGAGCCTGCTGAGCTGGTTCCTGACGGTGCAGGCCCCTGAGGGCGGCGGCGCGCTCACGGTGTATGGCCTGTGGGGCAGCGACCCGGATCAGCCGACGCTGCCCAGCCGCTTCCTGGACATCGAGGCCCTCGAGGCACGGTTTGGGAAGCACGCCTTCGACCTGCGCGCGGGGGATCTGGTGGTGTTCGACTCGGGCCGGCATGTGCACCGGGTGACCCCGGTCACCGGCGACCACCCGCGGCTCACCTTGGGCGGGTTCATGACCCTCGACACGGCTCGGCGGGGCGCTGCGTATTGGAGTTAGGGGGTGGTCGGCGGCGCCCGGCGGTTTGGCCGGGGCCACACTGATTGCTGTTCCGGTGCAAGGCTCTTTTCAAGAAGGTCACTGAGGCTGTTCCGGTGCCAGGTCTTTTCAGGAAGGTCACTGAGGTGCCTGTTCCGGTGCCAGGTCTTTTCAGGAAGGTCACTGAGGCGTGACCGTCGATCGGGCCAGACCCAAGATCCGCTCGAATTCGAGGCTTGACGCCGGACTCGCGGCGTACCGAGGCGTCGGCGCAGGGGCGCAGCACGACGTGGAATCGAAAGAAGGCGCCCTGCACGGCGCACCTCAAGCGTCGGCGGCCCCGTCCCCATCCTCCGCCGCCCGCCCATCCACCGGC
>JAUHVS010000780.1 GCA_030424955.1 bacterium
GATTTCATGTCGGGCGTCATGCACGGGAGTATAGGGATCGGCGCCGCCCTGTCACCCCCTGGACACCGCCCGCCTGCGTCGGCATTGTGCGCCGTTTTGCGCGCGAGATCTGCCCGTGACCATCGCCTTCTTCGACCTCGACCGCACCGTCCTCGACATCAACTCGGGCTCGGCGTGGGTGCGCTACGAGCGCGAGGCGGGGCGCATCGGCTGGACGCAGCTGGCCCGCGCCACCGTGTGGCTGCTGCGCTACCACCTGGGCAGCGCCCGCCTCGACGGCGCGCTGCGCCTGGCCATCCGCTCGCTGGCGGGCCAGCCCGAGGCCGAGCTGACCGAGCGCACGCTCCACTTCTGGCAGGATCGGGTACAGGCGCACGTGCGGCCCGCGGCCCGTGAGGCCCTCGCCCGGCACCGGGCCCTGGGGCACCGGCTGGTGCTGTTGACGACGTCCTCCAACTACCTGTCGGCGCCGGCCGGCGAGGCCCTGGGCCTCGACGCCTGGCTGTGCAACCGCTTCGAGGTGGGCCCCGACGGCCGCTTCACCGGTGAGCCGGTGGAGCCCCTGTGCTTCGCCGAGGGCAAGGTCACCCACGCGCGCCGGGAGGCGGAAGCCCACGGCGCCGATCTGGCCGACTGCTGGTTCTACTCAGACTCTGCGAGCGACCTGGCCATGCTCGAGGCCGTGGGGCACCCGGTGGTGGTCACGCCCGATCCCAAGCTGCGCCGCATCGCCGTGGCGCGGGGCTGGCCCATCGAGGACTGGTCGGCGTCGAGCCGCTGAGGGCCGCTGAGGCTCAGGCGCGGCCCGCGAGGGCGCAGGTGGGGCAGCCGGGGGTCGGCGCGAGCCCGAAGCGCCGCGTCTGGGCCGCCAGCGCGTCGTAGTGCAGCAGGGTGCCGATCAGCGGCGCGCCGAGCCCCAGCAGGCACTTGACCGCCTCCACCGCCTGCAGCAGGCCCACCACCCCGGGCAGCACCCCCAGCACCCCGTTCTCGGCGCACGACGGCGCGACCCCGGGCGGCGGTGGCGCCGGCACGTAGCACCGGTAGCAGGGCCCCCCTGCCCCCGGGTGGAACACGCTCACCTGCCCCTCGAAGGCCGCGACCGAGCCGTACACGTGGGGGATGCCGAGCCGGGCCGCCGCGTCGGCCACGGCGTAGCGGGTCTCGAAGTTATCGACGCCGTCCACCACCAGATCGTAGCCAGCGAGGCACGCCTCCGCGTTGCCCGGGGTGAGGCGCTCGCGGTGCTCCACCACGGCCACGTCGGGGTTGAGGGCCTTGAGGGCGACCGCGGCCGAGGTGGTCTTGGGCAGGCCCACCCGGGCGTCGGCGTGCACCACCTGCCGCTGCAGGTTGCTGCGCTCCACCAGGTCGTCGTCGAGCAGGCCCAGGGTGCCCACCCCGGCCGCCGCCAGGTACAGGGCCACGGGTGATCCCAGGCCCCCCACCCCCACCAGCAGCACCCGCGCCGCCAGCAGCCGCTGCTGCCCCTCGACCCCGACAGCGGGCATGGACAGGTGCCGGGCGTAGCGCTGCTGCGCGGCGGCGTCCAGGCTCGCCGCGGGCCGCGCCACGGGCAGCCCCGCCGCCCGCCAGGCCGCCAGACCGCCCTCGACGTGGGCCACCTGGGTGTACCCCAGCCGCTCCAGCGCCTCGGCCGCCAGCAGGGACCGCGCGCCGATGGCGCACAGGCAGATCACCGGCTGCGCGGGGTCGGGCGCGGCCCGCGGCACCCGCCACTCGAGCAGGTCCCGGGCGACGCCCACCGCGCCGGGCGGCGAGCCGTCGGCCCGCTCACTGTCGGGGCGCACGTCGAGGAGCACCGCCCCCTGCGCCTGGGCGGCCTGGGCGGCCTGGGGGCTGAGGGCCTTGATGCGCGCCCGCAGGCCCGCCAGCTGGATCTCGATGTCGATCATGGGCCCAGGGTACTCAGCCCGCTGACAGGTGTCGCGCCCGGGAACGCCCCATGCTTGAATCCGCCCACACTTGGGGAGGTGACGGCAGATGAGCATCGGTGGGACACGCTGGCGGTGGGGCGCGCTCGCCCTGACGTGTGCGATGGCGGCCTCTGGCTGCGCGGATGACGAGTCCCTGGACGGCGATCCCGACCTGTCGGTCCGGCTGGACGGCGGCGAGGACGGCGCACGGCCGGACGCGGTCGTCGACGCCCACCAGCCCGACGCGAGCCCCCCGGACGCCGGGCTCCCCGCGGGCGCCTGCGACGAGGCGGGCCAGGGCTGCCTGGAGACCGAGCGCTGCGTCGGCGGCCAGTGCCTGCGCCTCGCAGATCCCAGATGTGATCAGCGCGCCGAGGGCGACCCCTGCACCGACGTCGACACCACCATCTACTGCGGGCCCCAGTTCTTCGACACCCTGCCCTGCCAGCGCCTGTTCTGGCGCAGCCAGCCGCCGGCCAACGCGGTGTGTACGCAGGGCGAGTGTCGCGCCAGCGGCGTCGGCACCGGCCAGCTCATCTCGGGCGAGTGTCCGCCCGACGAGGTGTGCGTCCCGAGCCGGCTGAGCGGCCTGCAGCCCTGCCAGGCCCGCGCTCGGGTGGCCGCCTGCGTCGAGGACTGACCCCCCCGCGCCCGCAGCCGGTGGCCGCCCGTTGACCCGACCGCGACCGTTGTGTGAATGGTTGCGGGTTCGGTCCCCATCGAGTCAGGGGGGCCGCCGACGTCCAGGGGGCGCCACCACGGCGCAGAAATCGCCGCTCACGGCGAAGGGGGATACCTTGTCAGATTCTTGGAAGCGGTCGCGTTCGACCGTGATGGTGCTGTGTACCGCCATGGCGATGTTCGCGCCGGGCTGTGATGACGCCGAGAACAACAGCAGCAGCGATGGCGGCGCCACCGTCGACGGCGGCGCCGGCGGCGCGGGTGGTGCCGGTGGCGCTGGCGGCGCGGGTGGTGCCGGCGGCGCGGGCGGCATCGGCGGCGCGGGCGGCATGGGCGGCGCGGGCGGCGCGGGCGGCATGGGCGGCGGCGCCA
>JAUHVS010000781.1 GCA_030424955.1 bacterium
GCGACCCGGGGGTCCTCGCGGGCGATCAGGGCGTCGAGGGCGTCGACCTCCTCCGCGAGACGCGGCAGCAGGGCCTGCAGCGCCGGACTCTCGCGCAGCCCGGCATAGGCGTCGCCCTGCTGCACCGTCAGGATGCGGCTGACGAAAATCTTGTAACGCTCGCTCAGCATCTCATAGTCGGCCTCACCGGCCACCGCTTCGCGCGCCGCCTTCATCAGCTTCAGATGCTCGGCCTGAAGTTGGTAGACCGCCCATTGCCAGTTCTCGGTCGGCCGCTGGATCTGCCGTTCCAGCGAGACGTAGATCGACACCGCCAGCACCGCCGCCCCGATGGCCGTGACGATGGCCAGCAGGGCGAGCAGGCTCAGGGTGCGCAGGGGGCGGGGGGTGAGCACGGGTGACCTCGGGCCGATGGGGCGCGGGGGAGGGCGGCGGTGGGCGCCTCGCCCCGGGCGTTCGGGGGTGTCACGGGCGAGCGGGCCGAGGGATCTGTCAGGGCTGCGGCCGGGGGCGGTGCGGGGGACTACTTGGCCTTGGCCGGGGCGCCGACCCAGCGGGCGAACCGCGCCTGCTGTGCGGCGGTGGCCTTGGGGTCGCGCTCCAGGGTCCAGGTGTCGGTGGGGGCGGCGCCGAAGGTGACGGGGAGGCGGCGCAGGGTGCCCCGGCGGGACACGAGCAGCTGGCCCGTGGTGCCTGGGGCGTACTTGGCGCGGGCGGCGTCCCAGCCGGTCGGGTCGAGGCGGCGGTCGTCGAGGGCGATCAGCTCGTCGCCGGGGGCCAGGCCCGCCTTGGCCGCCGGGGTGCCGGTGGGGACCGCGTTGACGGTGAGCCGGCCGTCGGCGCCGTCGGCGCGCAGGCCCAGCCAGCCGGAGATCGGCGCGCCGGGCTCGGGGGGCGCCGGGGCCTTGAAGCGCAGGCCGAACCAGGCGAGGGCCGGGGCGTAGTCGAGCTCGGCGGTGCCGGCGGCGGCAGCGTCGAAGAAGTCGCTGAGGTCGTGCCCCGCGATCTCGCTGGCCAGCGCGTAGAAGGCGTCGGTGGTGAAGCCGGCCCGGTCGGCGTAGCGGGCCCAGGCGGCGCGCATGACGTCGTCGAGGGTGCGCTTGCCGCCGCTGAGCCGCTGGATGCGGGCGTCGAGCAGGAAGGCCACCACCGCGCCCTTGGTGTAGTAGCTGATGTCGCTGTTGACCGAGTTCTCGTCGGGGCGGTAGGCGCGGATCCAGGCGTCAAAGCTGGCGAGCTCGAGGCTTCGCACGTGGCGGCCTGGGGTGGTCTGCAGGCGCTTGATCTTGTCGGAGAGGCGCTCGAGCAGGTGGTCGTCGGTGGCGAGGCCGGCCCGGCGCCAGAGCAGGGCGTCGAAGTAGCTGGTGACGCCCTCGGCGATCCACAGGCTGCGGGTGTGGTTCTCGCGCTCGTAGTCGAAGGGCCCCAGCTCGACGGGCCGCAGGCGCTTGACGTTCCAGGTGTGGAAGAACTCGTGGCTCGCCAGGCGCAGCCAGCCGCGGTAGGCGTCGGGGGCGCGCATGAGGTCGGGCTCGCCCATGATCACCGTCGACGCGCGGTGCTCCAGGCCGCCGCCCCCGCCCGCCAGCACGTTCAAGAACAGGTAGTGGTCGTAGTCGGGCAGGCCGCCCCAGAAGCGGCGGTGGGCGTCGACGAGCTTCGACAGATCCTCCGCCGCGCGCAGGGGATCGAAGCCGTGGGCCGCGCCGCCGGCGGTGACGAGGGTGTGGTCCACGCCGGCGACGGTGAAGGTCTGCGTGGTCAGCGGGCCCATCAGCACCGGGCTGTCGATCAGGGTGTCGAGGTCGGGGGCCAGGCGGTGGTTGGGGGCGCCGTCGGGGTGGGCGGGCAGGGCGGTGTGCACCTGCCAGCCCGCCGGGGGCTCGACGCTGAGGGCGTAGGGCGTGCGGGGATCGGCGCCGACGGGGGCGAGGAAGGTGGCCGCGCCGTTGAGCAGGCCAAAGTCGGCCCCCAGGAAGTTGGTGCGGACGCTGAGCTCAAAGGCGTAGACGCGGTAGCGCAGGGTGATGGGGGCCGCGGTCTGGCCGTCGATGGTCCAGCGGTTCTTGGCGGTCTTCTCGACGGGCAGGGGCCGGCCGGCGGGGTCGTGGGCGGTGAGGCGCTCGACGTGGCGGGCGTACTCGCGCACCAGGTAGCTGCCGGGGGTCCACACGGGCATGAACACGGTGAGCGGGCCGGCCTGCGGGTAGGTGGCCTCGACCTCGTAGTAGTGGGTGTGCGGGCTGGGCAGCCGCACGGTGTAGCGCACGGCGGCAGGCTCGGGGGGCGGCGCCGCGGCCGCCGGCGGGGCCAGCAGGGCGGCGGTCAGTACCAGGGAGAGCAGCACAAGGGGCCGCAGCACAAGGGATGTCAGACGGGACATGGCGCGCTTCTGCTCGGGTGGTCAAGGCCTCGACCGTGCGGTATGCCAAGGCATGAGGCAAGGGCCGCGCCACGGCTGGCCGTTGACCTTGGCCGCGCGGTGCGTAGAGTGCGCCGTCTTTTTGAGAGGAGCCCCGCCATGTCGAGTGATCAGGTGCTGGATACGCCGACGGCCGACGCGCCCCCGGCCGATCAGATTGTGCGCGCGATGGCGATGGGCGGTCAGCTGCGGGTGATCGTGGCGCGCACCACCGAGGTGGCGCGGGCCCTGCGGCTGGCCCAGGACCCCGGACCCGTGGCCGCCGTGGCGCTCAGCCGGCTGGCCACCGCGTGCCTGCTGATGGGCGCGACCCTCAAGGGGCAGCAGCAGGTGGGGCTGCAGCTCAACGGCGACGGGCCGCTGGGCGAGATCTACGGCATCGCCGACGCCCGCGGGCAGGTGCGCGCCACCGTGGCCAACCCGCAGGCGGACGTGCCGCTGGGGGCCAACGGGCAGATCAAGCTGGCGGCGGGCATCGGGTTCGGCCGCCTGACGGTCATCAAGAAGCTGGACGAGGACGCCGACGCCTACCGGGGCGTGGTGCCGCTGGTGTAC
>JAUHVS010000020.1 GCA_030424955.1 bacterium
CATCGAGCGCGGGGTGCTCAAGACCTACCTCATCGATGACTACTACGCCCGCAAGCTGGGGGTGCCCCGGGTGGGCGGCGACACCCACAACTTCCAGTGGGCCCTGGGCGACGCCGATCTGGCGCAGCTCGTGGCCGACGTGGGCGACGGCGTGCTCATCGACCGCTTCCTGGGCGGCAACGCCAACTCCACCACCGGCGAGATCAGCCTGGGCTGCGGCGGGCGCGTGATCCGCAACGGCCAGCTCGCCGAGCCCGTGGCCGAGGTCAACCTGTCGGGCAACTTCGCCACCCTGTGGTCGCAGCTGCTCGCGGTGGGCGCCGATCCCGATCCCAACAGCTCGGCGGCGTGCCCGTCGATCGTCTTCGACGACGTGCAGCTCAGCGGCACCTGAGGTCAGCCGGGCGCAGCGGCGGCGGGCGCGCGGGGGCACAGTCCCCTGAGCGCCCGTGCTACGCTGCCCGTTGAGCGATGCGGCTGGAGGGGGGCCACCGGCGATGGGTCAGCAGAATGTGGATGGGGTGAACGACACGCGGGATCTGCGCACGTTCACGCGCGCGGTGCTCGCGGATCTGCGGGCGCTGGAGCAGATGCTCGACACCGACGTGTTCGAGCGCGGCGTGCGGCGCATCGGCGCCGAGCAGGAGATGTTCCTCATCGACGGCGGCAACCGGCCGGCGCCGAAGGCCGTCGAGATGCTCGCGACCCTGAACAACCCCGCCTTCACCACCGAGCTGGCGCGGTTCAACCTCGAGGCCAACCTGCCGCCCTACGTCTTTGGCGGCGACTGCCTGCGGCGGATGGAGCGCGACCTGCTGTCGCTGCTGGGCAAGGCCCGCACGGCGGCCGCCGCCAACGACTGCGCGGTGCTGCTGACGGGCATCCTGCCCACCCTGCGCCTGCCCGATCTGGGCCTGCACAACATGACGCCGGTGGCGCGCTACGCCCAGATCAACCAGGCGATCCTGAAGCTGTCGGGGGGCCGCTTCCGGGTGCGCATCAAGGGCACCGACGAGCTGGACGTCGAGCACGACAACGTCATGCTCGAGGCCTGCAACACCAGCTTCCAGGTGCACTTCCAGGTGGCGCCCGAGGAGTTCGCGAAGCTCTACAACCTGGCGCAGGCGGTGACCGGGCCGGTGCTCGCCGCCGCGGTCAACTCCCCGATCTTGTTGCAGAAGCGGCTGTGGCACGAGACGCGGGTGGCGCTCTTCCAGCACTCCGTGGACGACCGCAGCCACGCCCACCGCGCCCGCGGGCGGCGCACCCGGGTGCGCTTCGGCGACGCCTGGCTGCGCGACTCGGTGACCGAGCTGTTCCGCGACGACATCGCCCGCTTCCGGGTGCTGCTGGGCGCCGAGGTGGGCGAGGATCCCATGGCGGTGCTGGCCCGCGGCGAGGTGCCCGAGCTGTCGGCCCTGCGGCTGCACAACGGCACGGTCTATCGCTGGAACCGGCCCTGCTACGGCGTGGCCGACGGCAAGGCCCACCTGCGCATCGAGAACCGCGTGCTGCCGGCGGGGCCCACGGTGCTCGACGAGGTCGCCAACGCGGCGTTCTTCTACGGGCTGATGGCGTCGGTGAGCGAGGCCTACGGCGACGTCACCCAGGCCATGGACTTCGACGACGTGAAGGGGAACTTCGTGGCCGCCGCCCGCCAGGGCCTGCAGGCGCAGTTCCACTGGGTCGGCGGCGCCACCCACACGGCGTCGGACCTGATCTTGAAGGAGCTGCTGCCCCTGGCCCGGCAGGGCCTCGCGTCGCGCAACCTCGACGGCGCCGACATCGATCGCTACCTGGGGGTGCTCGAGGAGCGGGTGAAGGCCCAGCGCACCGGCGCGCGCTGGGCGCTGGAGTCGCTGGCCCGCATGCCCGGCACGGTGACCAAGGACGAGCGCATGCGCGCCCTCGTGTCGGCCACCATGACCCACCAGCTCACCGAGGCCCCGGTGCACACCTGGCCGCTGGCGACCTTCGCCGAGCAGCAGGACTGGCGGCACAGCTACGAGCGCGTGGGCCAGTTCATGACCGACGACGTGTACACCGTGCGGCCCGACGATCTGGTGGATCTGGCGGCCAACCTGATGGACTGGGTGCACGTGCGCCACATCCCCGTCGAGGACGACGACGGGCGGCTGGTGGGCCTGGTGACCCACCGGCGGCTCCTGCGGCTGCTGGGCGAGAACGAGCGCACCGATCCCGACGAGCCCGTGGCCGTGCGCGACATCATGGATCTCGATCCGCCCACCGTGACCCCCGACACCCCCACCGTCGACGCCATCGCCCTGATGCGCGATCCCGAGGTCAAGTGCCTGCCCGTGTGTGATCAGGGGCAGCTGGTGGGCATCGTCACCGAGCGTGATCTGTTCGATCTGGCCACCCGCCTGCTCGAGCGCGAGCTGCGCGACTTCCGCAAGCGCCCTTGAGCCGACCCCTGCACCCGACCGCCGTGGCCGCCGCGCCGACCCCATGCCCCGAGGGCACGCCCGGCTGGGTGTTCCCGCGGGTGATCGGCCAGATCAAGGGCGGCGCCGGCCCCGTGGTGGTGGTGGTGGGCGGCATGCACGGCAACGAGCCCGCCGGGGCCTTCGCCGGCCAGGACGTGGTGACCGAGATCGAGCGCCGCGGCCTCACCCTCGCGGGCGAGCTGTTGGTGCTGAGCGGCAACCGCGCGGCCATGGCCCTCGACGCGCGGTTCCAGGTGAGCGATCTGAACCGCCGCTGGACCCGGGCGCGGGTCACCGCGCTGGACGCGCAGGATCCCGCCCAGGATGACGCCGAGGACGCCGAGCAGCGTGAGCTGCTGGCCCACCTGCGCCACGCCGAGGCGCGGGCCCCCCTGGGGCTGGTGGTGCTCGATCTGCACACCACCAGCGGGGCCGGGCCACCCTTCGTGATCATGAGCGACACCCTGCGCAACCGGAGGGTGGCCTTCGCCCTGCCCATCGCCACCATCCTGGGCCTCGAGGAGACCATCGACGGCACCCTGCTGACCTACGCCAGCGAGCAGGGCCACGTGGGCCTGGGCGTCGAGACGGGCCAGCACCGCGACGCGCTGTCGCGCCACCTGCACCGCTCGGTGATCTGGGTGTCGCTGGTGTCGACGGGGGTGCTGCGGGCCGAGCAGGTGCCCGATCTGGCCACCCACCAGCAGGCCCTGCGCACGGCGGCCGGGGGCGCGCCGCGGGTGGTGGAGCTGCTGTGCCGCCACGGCGTGACCCCCGCCGACCAGTTCGTGATGCGCCCCGGCTACAGCGGCTTCCAGCCCGTGGCCGAGGGCGAGCACCTGGCCGACAGCGCCACGGGGCCGGTGCTGTCGCCCACCGACGGGCTGATCTTGATGCCGCTCTACCAGCCCCAGGGCAGCGACGGGTTCTTCCTGGTGCGCCGGGTGCGCCCGGTGTGGCTCACCCTGGGCGCCTGGCTGCGGCGCGCACGCCTGCACTGGGTGCTGCCCCTGCTGCCCGGGGTCAGCCGCCACCCCGACCGGGCCGACACGCTGCTGGTGGATCCGCGCATCGCGCGGCTATGGGTGCGGCAGGTGTTCCACCTGCTGGGCTACCGCAAGGCCCGCGAGGAGGACGGGCGGCAGGTGTTCACCCGCCGCACGGCGCGGGCCCGCCTCACAGGTCCCTGAGGATCGCTGCCCGCCCGGCCGCGGGCCCTCAGTCCCGCTGGCCGTTGCGCCGCACCACGAAGCTGTAGCGGCGCTTGGGGCCCTGCATGCTGACCTCGATGCGGTCGGCGTCCAGGCGCTCAAAGCTCAGGATCACCCGCTTGTCCTTGGGCGTCAGCAGGATGTAGCGGCCCGCCTGCGGCACCGGATCCTCAGGCCGCGCCTCCACGCCCACGATGGACAGCGACCAGGTCTGCTCGGCGGTCCAGCTGCGGCTGCCGTCGATGCGCACGCCCCCCTGCACCCCGGCGGCCGGATCGATCAGGGTCTGGGTGCGGTCGCCCTCGCCGGTCAGGGTCTGGCCGCCCGGGCCGGTCCAGGTCAGCGCGTGGGTGACCTGGCGGCTGGCCTCGGCGGCGGACCAGGTGACGGTGGCGGTGCCGTCCAGGGTGACGTGCCCGTCGCTGAAGGTCTGCCAGGTGTGGTCCACCTGCACCCCCGCGGCCTCAGCGCGGCCGATGGTGATGACGTGCTGGCCCGACCAGGTGCGCCCCCGCCAGACGCAGTCGTCGCCGGCGGCGCCGTAGTCGATGGTCAGCGTGCCCCGCTCGCGGGTGACGTCGGCGCAGGGCGCCTGGCTGCGGTAGAAGGCGGCGAGGGCCTCGGCGGCGGCCTCGACCCCCTCGCCCAGGGTGAAGTCGGTGCTGATCTCGATGGCGTCGGCGGTGAGGGCGGTCACCCGCGACGCGCTCGCGGCCTGGTCCATGGCGGCCTCGGCCTCGGCGCGGGTGAGGGCCTCCTCGGGGGGCTTGCAGGCGCTGGTGGTCCAGACAGCGGCGGCGAGCAGCAGCACGCTGAGGCGTCGGGGCAGGGCGGTCGTGGCGGTCATGGCAGGGCTCCGTGCAAGAGGGTCGTCACTGGATGGACACCCCAGGCCAGGGTGGCGGCAAAAGGGAGTTTCGCCCGAAGGATCGCGAAATGGGCCGATCGGCGCGAACCAGCGCGCTCGGCCCCGTTGCCCTGGGCGCCGCGGGGCGGTATCGCAGCCGGGGCCCGGCGCCGGTGGCGCTCAGGGCCATGGAACCCAGGAGGTGTGTGCGTGCTCATCCGATTGCTCGACGTGTCCGACCAGCCGCTGTGGATCAACGCCCGCCACGTGCGCACGGTGCGCCCGGTGGATCCCCAGCAGACCTGCCTGCGGGTCGATGACGCCGACGTGGTGGTCAAGGGCGCCGCCCACGACATCGCGACCCAGCTGCAGGACGCCCTGGTGGGCCGCAAGTACGTCGACTTCTGGAGCCACTGAGCGGGGCGGCCCGGGGAGGGCCTCACGGCGGCAAGGTGGGCAGGGGCTGGGTGCGCTTGAGATCCACGTGGGTCGCCGCGCGGTAGCCCAGCTGGCGCAGCTGCTTGTGGCCCTTGATGAGCTGGCGCATGGCCCGGCGCAGCAGGCTCATCTGCTCCAGCCGGGTCACCAGCGCGTGGGTCGACAGCTCAGGGCGCGTACCCTGGTGCAGCAGCCGGCTCTTGAGGGCCTGGTAGTCGGCGTTGACGTCCGCCCGCAGGGCCTTGGCGCGGTCCGACACGATCTGGTCGTCCAGGCGGGCCAGCAGGGCGCCCTTGAACCACGCGACGGCGGCCTCGGTGACCGGATCGGTGTCCACCTGGTCGGCCTGCAGGGCCTCCGACAGCTCGATGGCCAGGTCGGCGGCCGTGTTGTAGTAGGTCACCGCCTGCAGGGCGTGGGGCAGCGCGGCGCTCTCCCGTGGGGTGAGGGGACGCTCCTGGAGCGCCGTGACGAAGTCGCCCAGGCTGTCGCTCAGGGCGGCGACGATCAGCCGGTCTCGGGTGAGGGTGCCGTTGGGGTGCTCGGCGCTGAGGACCGCGGCCACCATGCGCCGGGCGATCTCGGCGAGGCGGGCCAGCTCGCGGGTGAGGGCCTCGATGGCCGACGCCGGCTCGCTGAGCATGCTCACCTCGATGTAGCGCGGGCGGGCCTCGTCGGGCACGCCCTGGCCCACGAACAGGGTGTCGAGCCGGCGGGCCATGGGCGTGGCCAGCGGCCACATCAGCAGCACGCCCAGCACGTTGAACAGGGTGTGGAACAGCGCCAGGCCCGTGGCCAGGTTGCCGCCGGCGAGGGTCAGCGACAGCTCGGTCATCCAGGGCAGCACCAACAGCACCACGGTCGCCGTGAGCAGCTTGAAGATCACCTGCCCGGTCACCAGCCGCCGCGCGTTGGCCGAGGCGCCGATGACCGCGAAGATGGCGGTGCTGGTGGTGCCGACGTTGGCGCCGATGGCCGCCGCGGTGGCCGCGTGGAAGGGCAGCACGCCCCCCGCCGTGGCGGTGATGACGATGGCGAGGCTCGCCGACGAGGACTGCATCATCACCGTCAGCCCCAGGCCCACGCCGATGAACACCACGGTGGTCCACCCGCCGTGGCTGGCCAGCGCGTGCAGGTTCACCTGGTCGGCGAGCCCCGCGAAGCCCCCCTGCAGGGTGCCGATGCCGATGAAGAACAGCCCAAAGCCCGCCAGCGCCTGCCCCAGCCCGCCCAGCTTGCCCTTCTGGGCGAGCAGCTGAAGGGCGACGCCCAGCCCGATGAAGGGCAGCGCCAGGGCCTTGATGTCGAAGTCGAAGCCCAGCAGGGCCACCAGCCAGCCGGTGGCCGTGGTGCCCAGGCTGGCGCCGAAGACGATCCACAGCCCCCCCAAGAGGGGCAGCAGCCCCGCGTTGACGAAGCCGAGGGCGGCCACGATGACGGCGCCGCTCGCCTGCACGACGGCGGTGACGAAGGCGCCCGCGAGCAGGGCGCGCAGGCGGGTGTGGGTCCAGGTGGCGAGCACCCGCCGCATGGCCTGACCCTGGGCCCGCTTGAGGCCGTCGGTCATGAGCTGCATGCCCAGCAGGAACAGCCCGACGCCGCCCACGAAAGTGCCGATCAGGGTCCACATGACACCGGTCATCGGCACCCCCGCGGTGTGGCGTGACAGGCGGGTGTCGGGGGCGTGACTGTGGCCGCCATCCCGCAGGAACCGCGCGCGGCGGGCGCGGGCTGAGGCATGCTGGGCCCATGCCGATCTCCGCCCCCACTGTGTCCTCGGCGGCCACGGCCCTCTTCGACCAGCCCCACGCCACGGTGCGGGCGGCGCTGGCGGCGGGCGCCCCGCTGTTCATCCCGGTCAACCCCGTGGAGTTCCACGGGCCGCACCTGTCGCTGCACAACGACCACCTGCTCAGCGTCGGCCTCGCCCGGGACCTGCACGCGGCGCTGTGGCCCGAGCACCCGCTGTTGATCGCGCGGGATCTGGAGCTGGGGGTCGACCCCTGCCCGGGGCCGGGCACCCGCTACGCGCAGCACCCCACGGTGCGCCGGGCGGTGCTGGCGGCGGCCCAGAGCGCCTATGAGCTGGGCGCGAAGATCGTGGTGTTCATGACCTTCCACGGCAGCCCGCTGCACGCGGTGGCCCTGGACGCGGGCGTGCAGTGGCTGCGGCGGCGCGGGCTGGCGGCGGTGGACCCCTTCAACGCGGTCACCGGAGAGCTGGCGGGCGAGGGCGACCTCGCCGACACCCTCGGCCCCCTGGCGCCGGTGGTCGCCCACCTGCCGCCGGCCGAGGCCGAGGCGGTGCTGGCGGGGCTGCGCATGGACTTCCACGCCGGCTTCTTCGAGACCTCGCTGGCGCTGCACTACGCGCCGGCGTCGGTGGATCCGCGCCACACCGAGCTGCCGCCGTGCCCGCCGGTGCCGCCCGTGCGGCCCCTGCGCTGGCTCGCGGCGCTGGCGGGGGCGGTGGGCGCGCGGCGGCTGGCGGGGGAGCTGCGCTTCGCGGCCGAGGGCATGGGCTGGTACCACCTGCGGCCGTTCCCGGGGTACTCGAGCCGGCCGTCGGCGGCGTCGGCGGCGGCCGGGGCGGTGCTCGCGGCGCGCATCGTCGAGGGGCAGGCGCAGGTGATCCGCGACGCGCTGGCGGGGCGGCCGACGCCGCGGCCGCTGCTGGGCTGGACCCGGTGGGTGCTGTTGGGGGGGCGGGTGGGCTCGCCCCGGGTGCCCGTGGATCAGGTGGCGCTGCCCTGGGACGGCCCCCCCGGCTGATCCGCCGCGAGGGGGGCCGTGGCCCCTCAGCCCTTCACACACACCACCTGCCGCAGCGTGTGCACCACGTCCACCAGATCGGCCTGGGCGGCCATCACGGCGTCGATGTCCTTGTAGGCCATCGGCGTCTCGTCGATGACCTCGGCGTCCTTGCGGCACTCCACGCCCGCCGTCGCCGCGGCGTGGTCCGCCAGGGTGAAGCGCCGCTTCGCCTCGGCGCGCGACATCGCCCGGCCCGCGCCGTGGCTGCACGAGCAGAAGCTGTCGGGGTTGCCCTTCCCGCGCACGATGAAGGACCGCGCCCCCATGCTGCCCGGGATGATGCCCAGCTCGTCGAGCTGTGCCGACACCGCGCCCTTGCGGGTCACGTACACCGTGCCCTCGGGGCTCGGCATGCGCGACACGTAGTTGTGGTGGCAGTTCACCGCCACGTCGCCCGTGGTGAAGGCCGGCAGGCGCCCGCTGGCGTGCAGGGCGTCCAGCACGTTCGCCATCATCACCTCGCGGTTGGTGCGGGCGTAGCGCTGCGCCCAGGCCAGCGCCTGCATGTAGTCGTTGAAGAGCGTCGAGCCCTCGGGCAGGTAGGCCAGATCGCGGTCGGGCAGGTGGATGAACCAGCGCTCCATCTCGCGCTTCGCGCCCTGGATGAAGTGGCTGCCGATGCGCCCCCCGACCCCGCGCGAGCCCGAGTGCAGCATCACCCACACCTGGTCGCCCTCATCGAGGCACAGCTCGATGAAGTGGTTGCCCGTGCCCAGCGTGCCCAGGTGGAACACGTGGTTCGAGCGGCCGATGCGCGGGTGCTTCTCGCAGATGCGCGCGAACTCCGGCGCGAGATCCGCCCACGCCTTCGTCACCCGCGGGGGCGGATCGCCCCAGGCGCCGCGGTCGTTGCGGCCCCCGTTGTCGGTGCGGCCGTGGGGCACGGCGGCCTCGATGGCCGAGCGCAGCGGCGCCAGATCGTCGGGCAGATCCACGGCGCGCAGGCTGGTGCGCACCGCCATCATCCCGCAGCCCAGGTCCACGCCCACGGCCGCCGGGATGATCGCGCCGCGGGTCGGCACCACCGAGCCGATGGTCGCGCCCTTGCCCACGTGCACGTCGGGCATCACGGCGATCCACTTGTGGATGAAGGGCAGCCCGGCGAGGCGGCGCAGCTGGTCGCGGGCGGCCGGCTCCACCGGCACGCCGCGGACCCACGCCTTGATGGGGCGGTGGCCGCTGGCCTTGCCGTCGAACCAGATCTCGTGGGTGCGGGGGGTCGAGTCAGCGTGCGGCATGGGGCACCTCCGGGTCATCAGTGGGTGTGTCAGACCCCCTGGCCCAGAGCAGAGACCGTGCCAACGCCCGTTTCTGGGCTCGAAGCGCGTGTCTCTCGGTGCTGGCGTATCGCTCTATATAAACTGCGCGCCGGTAGGATAGCTGGGGCTACACCATGGGCTCCGGCGGCGGCTTGCCCCGCCCGAACCGCCCGACCAGCCGGTGCGCCCAGTCCGTGCGCACCACGATCAGCACCAGCAGGAACAGCAGCGCCGCGCCCCCGCCCGCCAGCCAGCGGTTGTAGCGCAGGCGCACGAAGAGCTGGCCCTCGCCGGGGATCTGCGCCTCCCCCGGGGCGATGGGCAGGCCGGCCTTGCGCGCGATGACGTTGATGTTGGTGAAGTGCAGCACCGGCACCCCCTCGCGGGCGAAGCGGTCCATGGCCGCCGGCACGGGCAAGGGCAGGGCGGGGGGCGCCAGGTTCAGGCCGGGCCGGTACATCTTCTTGCCCAGCGTGCTGCCCACGCTGGCGGTGCCGCCGCCGACGTTGATGTAGGCCGCGATGCGCCGGCCGCCCGCCCACGCCTTGTAGCGGCTGACCCGGGCCTCCACGGCGGCCTCGATGCTCGGGCTGGCGATGGCCTCCAGCCCGTTGCGGGCGATGGCGGCGTCCAGCAGCCGGTGGCCCTCGGCGCCCAGGCCGATGGCGCGATCCCGCAGGCCGCCGTAGCTCGCCGCCCGGCTGCGCAGCCGGAACACCTTGGCCTCGACGAGCAGGCGCTCCATGTCAATCCACAACAAATCCGGCAGGTTGGCGCCCCACTGGCTGCCCGTGGTGCTGGCGATGCTCAGGCACTCCAGGCGCATGACCGTGCAGGCCGAGAACACCGCGATGTTCAGCCCCGGGAACGAGCCCGACACCCCCACGGCCACCACGTCGCCGGGCTTGACGCCCGCGGCCACCAGGTCGCGCACCACCACGCCGGCGTAGTTGGGGTTGGTGGCGGTCTGCTTGGCCGGCAACACGCCGGGGGTGCTGGTGACGGGCGTGGAGTGCACGCCGATGAGCCCCGTGCGCGCGGGGTCCACGGCCGGATCGATGGGCGGGCCGTGGGCCTCGCGGTGGGCCTTGATGACCCCCTGGGCGTCCCGGGCGAGCTGGGCCGCGCGCACCCGCAGCAGGTGGTCGGGCTCGGGGTGGCCCACCAGCCACAGCTCCACGGCGGCGAGCAGCGCCACGGCCACGAGGGCCAGGCCGATCAGCTCGGGCAGCGAGATCTGGTGCGGGCGCCAGTACAGGCGAGCGCTCATGGGGTGGCCTCGCTCATGGGATCAGCGCCTCGCCCAGGGCGGCGATGAGGATCAGCCGCACGGTGACCGACACCATCAGCACCCCCGCGATGGTGGTGATGACCCCCTGGCGGCTCATCCACATGGCGATCAGCCCGGGGATGATGAAGCCCACCACGTCGGCGTCGGGCTGACCCCATGCCTCGGCCCCCCCGCGGGCCGCGAAGCCCATCAGGTAGCCCAGCAGGATGGTGAGGGCGGTGCGGCGGCGCCCGAACAGGATCAGCCGGCGGGACAGGGCCTCGATGAGGCCGTGGGTGAGCAGGCCCACCGCGAAGGTGAGCGCCACCGTCAGCGGCTGCGACAGCGCCAGGGCGATGTAGCCCGGCACGATCAGCCCGCCGGCGGCCAGCCCGAACAGCTCGGTGAACACCAGCCCCACGGCCAGCCCCACGCCCACGGCGATGGACAGCAAGGTCGTCACGGCTGGGCCTCGGGGGCGGCGAGGGCCTGCACCAGCTCGAAGCCCAGGCCGCCGATGTTGCCCACGCCCACCACCAGGCTGTGGGCGCCCAGGGCGCCGTCGAGGGCGGCCAGGGCCTGCGCGGCCGACAGCCCGCCCAGGTCGAGCGCGGCCTCGGCGGGCAGCCCGGCCTGCCGCGCGGCCCGCAGGAAGGTGCCCGCGTCGTCGCCGGTGACGAGGATCTGGTCGGCGCCCCAGGCGGGCGCGGCCTCGCCGAGCTGGCGGCTGCGATCCACCCGATCGGCGCGGGTGTTCATGACCACCAGGGCGCGATCGGCCTGGGGGTGGCGGCGGCGGGCGAGCTGCCAGATGGCCAGCGTGGACTCGGGATCGTTGGCGGCGAAGGCGTTCACGAACAGCACGGGCTTGCCCGCGCGCTGGCTCGCCTGCTCCCGCAGGGCCCCCGGATCGGGCGCCGCCGCGTGCATGCCCGCCAGCGCTGTGGCCCGGGGCACGCCCAGATCGGCGCAGACCCGCAGGGCCAGGGCCACGTTCTCGGCGTGGGCCACGTACGAGAAGCCTGCGAGCTCGGCGGCCGTGACCGCCTGGGCGTCCGCGTCGCCCAGCGCCACCAGGGTCGATCGGCGATCCTGTGCGGCCGCCGCGAGCACCGCGCGGCGGGCCTGCTCGCTGGTGTAGAGCGTGCCGCCGTAGGGGGTGGTGCCGGCCAGCGCGCGGGCCACGTCATCGGGGCCGGGGCCCATCACGTCCAGGTGGTCGGGCCGGGCGTTGGTGATGACCCCGTGGGTCGAGCGCACGAGCTGGGCCTCGCAGCGCCACTGCAGGGCGGGCTGCAGGGCCATGCACTCCACCACCAGGGCCTCAGCGCCCGCCTCGACGGCCGCGCGCACCACCCGGATCTGCTCCAGCACGTTGGCGCGGGCCGGGCGGAACACCGGCACCTCGCGGCCATCGGGGAAGATCATGCGGGCGCGGGTGCCGGTGGTCTTGGCGCAGGTGCGCCGGCCCCCGGCCCGCAGGCCCGCGGCGATGAGCCGGGTGACGCTCGACTTCCCGCGGGTGCCGTTGACGTGCACGCGGATGGGGATGCGGGCCAGGGCCTGCTGGTGCCGCCGGGCCTCCACGGCCCAGTAGGCCAGCAGGCCGCCGGTCACGCTCGCGAGGGTGAGGACCTCGATCACCTGGCGCTGGGCAGGGCGAAGGTGTAGGCGGCGCCGGCGTCCAGGGCCAGGCCGCTGGCCTCAAAGCCGCCCACCACGACGGTGACGGTGCCGTCGGCGCCCTGCACGGCCGACACGGCCTCGCCCAGGCGACCGCCCGGACGGAAGGCCTCGCCGGCGAACCGCGCCACCCGCTCGGGCGCGCCGCCCGAGAGGCGGTAGATCTCGGCCCCGCCCACGCCCGGCACGCCGGTGTAGCTGCCCAGGGGCGTGCCCACCACCAGCAGGCCGCCCGCGATGGCCACGTCGGCGCCAAAGCGCTCGCCGACCACCTCGCCCAGCAGCAGCGTGGGCTGCGCGTCGCCGATGGCGACGTCGGGGATGGCGTCGAGGGGCCCCCAGGGCTGGGCCGCCAGCCAGGTGCCCGACACCACCCACACCCCGCCCGCCGTGCGGCCGGTGTTCTGCAGGCCGATGCCCCCGGCCGCCAGGTCAGGCACGCCGTCCCCGTCGAGATCCCCGCCGGCCACGGACGTGCCGAGCTGGGCGTTCGCGTTGTTGGCGGTCAGCCGGATGGCGCTGGGCTGCGCGGGGCAGCCCGGGCCGCCGAAGCCCCGCAGCACGACCACCGCGCCGGCGTTGCTGCGCCCCTCGGGATCGCTCAGGGGGGCGCCGAGGGCGACCTCGTCGCAGCCGTCGCCGTCCAGATCCCCCAGGCCGGCCACGTCGCGGCCCAGGTTGTCGCCGGTCGCGGGGCCGGTGAGGGTCACCACGGGATCGCAGATCACCCGGATCAGGCCCTCGGCCCCCGGCGCGCGGCCCAGCACCACCACGGCGCCGCCCGAGTCGTTGCCGGGGGCGTCCCACAGGTGTCCGCCGAAGACCAGGTCGCTGAGCCCATCGCCGTTCACGTCGGCGGTGCCGGTGGCGCTCATGTTGGCCCCCGCCTCGCTGTGGTAGTAGGCCCAGTCCGGCGCCGCGTCGAGGGCCGCGCCCCCGCGGAACACGTAGAGCGCGCCGCTGTCGCCCGCGCGGGGCGGGCAGCCGTCCGGCACCTCGAAGGCGGCCGCGGGGAAGCTGCCCGGCCGCTCCTCGGAGCGGCTGGCGACGGCGAAGTCCTGGCCCCCGTCGCCGTCGAAGTCGCCCGCCGCCGACACCTGCCAGCCCAGGTAGTCGTAGGCGCTGTGCTGGTTGAAGCCCTCGATCACCAGCGGGGCCTCGCCGGCGCTGCCGAACAGCCAGGCGGTGCCCGATCGCACGCCCGTGGCCGCCTGCGCGTGGAACGGGCTGCCCACCAGGGCGTCGGGCCGCCCGTCGCCGTCCACGTCGGGGAGCGCGGCCACGCCCAGCCCCAGCTGGAGCGCCGAGGGCTGGCCGGGCAGGGACAGGCCCACGGGCTCGGGGAGATCCGCGGGCGGCTCGCCCTCGGCGGGGGGCTCGGGGGCGGTGACGTGGGTGACGAAGAACCGCCCCAGGTCGGGGCCCAGGGCGTCGCTGCGGTCGGCCACGATGGCCAGATCGGGCATGGCGTCGCCGTCCACGTCGCCCAGCACGGCCACGTCGGCCCCGAACAGGTCGCTCGACACCTCGCCGCTCTGGATCCAGGTGGCCACGGCGTCGGGCAGGGCGCCCTCGAGGCCCGGGTACACCGACACGCTGCCGGCGTTGTTCGGCCGGCCCGGCCGCTCGCCGTACAGGGCGCCCACCACCAGATCCCGGCGGCCGTCGCCGTCGGCGTCGCCCACGGTGACGCTCCAGCCGAACTGATCGCCGTTGCTGCCCAGGTAGGTGGCGTCCGCGGCCGACGTGGTGATCAGCGCCTCGGTCGGCCCGTCGAAGGGGCGGCCGCGGAACACGTGCACCGCGCCGCGGTTGTTGTCGCCGTTGTCGTCGAACAGGTAGTGCCCCAGGATCAGCTCGGCCATGCCGTCGCCGTCCAGATCGCCGATGGCGGACTGCCGGCCGAGCCGTGAGTTGCGGGTCTCGGCCTCGGGCACCACCGCGAGCACCGGCTGGGGGTGCAGGCCGCCGGGGCCGAGATCGTCGGGGGCGACCCCCTGGAACACCAGCACGATGCCGTCGCTGCCGATCCGGTCGGGCCCCAGATCGTACTCGTCGCCCTGCGCCACCAGATCGCACAGGCCGTCGCCGTCGAGGTCGCCGGCGCTCACGGTGTACGAGCCCAGCCGCATGTTGGGCGACGGCACGAAGCCCCCGCGGCCATCGGGCACATGCCCGTAGAGCAGCTGGGTGGGGGTGCGCAGGAAGCCATCCTCGAAGCCCAGCCACACCGCCACGGCGCCCTGGTTGTCGGTGCCTTGGGTGTTGCGGTCCTCGTGCAGCCGGGCGCCGGTGGCCAGGTCCATCAGGCCGTCGCCGTTGAAGTCGCAGGCCACCAGGCCCATGCCCATCTGGTCGCTGCCGCGGGGCCCGGCCAGGGCGTTGTAGGCGGTGTCCTCGAAGAACCCGTCCGCGACGCCGCGGTACAGGAAGATCGCGCCGGAGTCGCCGGCGCCCAGATCGGCGAGCCACGCCGTCGCCGCCAGATCGGGCACGCCGTCGCCGGTGAAGTCGGCGACCGCGACGCCCCGGCCGAGCTCCTCGCGCCGCTCCTCGCCGGCCAGCACCTGCACCGGCGCGTCGCTCAGGCCCTCGGCGCTGCCGGCGTAGATCAGCACGGCGCCGCCGTCCCCCGCGGCCACGTCGCCGTCGGGCCAGCCCACCACCAGGTCGGCGAAGCCGTCGCCGTTCAGATCGCCGGGCCCCAGCAGGCGGGTGCCCAGCTTGCCCTGGCCTACGGGCAGCAGGGGCGCGGGCAGGGCGGCCACCACCTCGATGGCCAGCTCGGCCTGCAGGCCCGTGAAGCGGTCGGTGAGGGACGCGGTGACCCGCCCGGGCTGCATGGCGATGACCACGCCGTCCTCGACCTGGGCCGCGTCGCCGTCCAGCACGACGTCGAAGGTGTCGGTGCCGCCGGTGACCGAGATGGCCTGGCGCACGCCCACGGGGAGCACGAGCCACGCGGGATCGGCCCGCAGGGTGGCGGCGGCCAGCACCTCGAGGGACACGAGCCGCGTCTCGCCGGTGTGCACGTCGCGCACCCGGACGCGGTCGACGCCGGGCCGGGGGCCGGCGGTGTAGCGGCCGCCCGCCAGCACGGCCCCGGAGCCGTTGGCCTCCAGCTCGAAGGTGAAGCTGCCCGAGCCGCCCGCCACCGCGAAGTCGAAGGCGCTGCCCACCGGCACCTGCCCGCTGCCCGGGTGGACGTCCATGGCGGTCACGACCTCGACGGTGGCGACCTGCTGGCCGACGCAGCCCTCGTCGGTGAGCCAGATCTCGTCCACGACGCCGGTCTGCTCGCCGGCCAGGTAGGCGCCCGTGAGGGGCTCCAGCAGCGCGCCGCTGCGATCCTCGGCGAGGGCGAAGCGCCAGTCGCCGGTGCCCCCGTCCGCCTGGAAGATCACCAGATCGTACGGCCGCGCGAAGGCCTGCACCGGCGTGAGGCTCAGCGCGGGATCGCAGGCCGGGGGGCCCAGATCCGCCGGCGCCCCGTCGGGCCCAGCGGCGTCCAGCGGCGCCGCGTCCACGGGCGCGGCGTCGAGGGGCTCGGCGTCCAGCGGGGCCCCATCGACCGCCATGTCGGCGGGCGGGGCCAGGTCCGCCGGGGCGGCGTCATCGGGCTGGGTCGCGTCGGGAAGGCCGCGGTCGGGGGCGCCGCGGTCGGGGGCGGCCCCGTCCACCGGGCCACCATCGGCTGAGGGCGCCTGGTCCAGAGCGGGTGTGGCTTCACGGGCGTCGATGCAGCCCGTCAGGGCCAGCGCGGCCAGCAGAGTGGTGATCATCGCAGCGGGCCGCGGGCCGTGGACTGGCACCTGCCACATGAGACTCCCCCGATTTGAAACTGGCACGAACCGGCTCAGAATGTACCATGAGGCGGGGTCTTGCGTGGGGGTTGTGTTGCGGCGCTGGCGAGCCAATCCATGGGGGCGACCCCTGGCGGTCGCGGCCCTCTGTGGGCTGGGCGCGGTGGCGTGCGACGATGACACCGTCACGTCGTTCCTGGCCGACGCGGGGGCCGACGCCGTCGCGGCGCCGGCGGACGCCGGCGGGCCCCTGATCGACGGCGGGGCGCCTCGCCCCGACGCCCGCCCCGCGACGCCCGACGCCGCCCCCCCACCCGATGTTGGCCCGCCAAACGCCCCGCCCCGCCCGCCCGTGGATCCACCGCTCATCGCCAACCCGTCGCCGCGGTGGGAGGGCCCCATCGCCCGGGTCGAGGCCGTGGCGCAGGGGGCGGTCATCGACACCGGCGACGGGCTCGTGTGGCTGTCGGACGCGGGGCCCGTCGAGCTGGGGCAGGGCCCCCTGTGGGCGGCCGCGGCGGTGGACGACACCCTGCTGCTGGCCCGCGATGAGGGGCCCCTGTGGGCCCTCGGTGACGGGGGTCCGCGCCCTGGTCGCCGGCACCGACGGCAGCCTCTGGATCAGCGACGGCCACCAGCTTCAGCAGTGGCAGGCCGGCGAGCTGCGCACCGTGACCGCCTGGGCGCCCGACGAGGCCCCCGTGCGGGCCCTGCGCGCCGGCTGGTGGGCGGGGCAGCCCGCCCTGTGGTTCCTGACCGCGGACGGCACGCCCAGCGCGCTGGCTGCGGGCCCCGACGGCCTCGTGCGCTGGCGCATGGCCGACGCCCCCCACGGCGCCACCGCGCTGGCCCTGGACGCCGACGGCGGCGCCTGGGTGGTGGCGGACGGGCTGTGGCGCTTTGATGGCGCCCACTGGCAGCCCGTGGCCCTCGGCGGGATCATCGTGGACGTCGCCGGGCACCCGCGCGCGCCCGACGTCTGGCTGACCGTGCGCGATGGCACACTCTGGCACAGCGCGGGCGGGCGGTTCCGTCCCGTGCACAGCCTGCCCGCTGCGCGGCAGACGGCGGTGGCCGCCGACGGCGCGCTCTGGCTGGGCAGCGCCGAGGGCGTGCTGCACGTGGCCCCAGGCCGCAGCGTGCGCCTCGAGGGGCCGCCTGACGGCAGCGTGCTCCTGGAGCCGGCCACCCTGACGGTGCAGCCCGCCCGGCCCGCGGACGTCGAGACCCTGACCTGGGCCCTCGACGGCGGGGCCCCTGAGGCCCTCGCGGGCCCCCCGTGGGCCCTCCGCCTCGATCCCGCCGAGATCGGCCCGGGCGAGCACGCGATCGACGTGCGGGTCACCTGGCTGGACGGCGAGCAGCTCTCGGTGGCGTGGGGGTTCGCGGTGCCGCGGCCGCCCAGCTGGCGCGAGGACATCCGGCCGCTGTTCCTGGCCCAGTGCTCGACCAACTGTCATGGCGACCGCGGACAGGCGCGGCCGCTCTACGAGAGCGCGCAGTGGCGTGCCATCATCGACCAGATTCTGGACGCCGTCCGGCAGGGGCGCATGCCCCTGGCCAACGAGCCGCTCAGCCCCGCCCAGATCGACCTGATCGACGGCTGGCGCGTGGCGGGCATGCCCGAGGAGTGACTGTGCGACTGCCGCTCATTTTCTGCTGCCTCGCCGCCCTGCTGGGGCAGGCCTGGGCACAGCCCACGCCCAACGAGGCCCTGCGCTGCGATCCGCCGCTGGACGCCCTCGACCGCGACCAGTACCTGCGGGCGCTCAGCCTCGACCTGCGCGGCGAGCTGCCCTCCGCTGAGGACCTCGCCGCGGTGGCCGACGCGGACGACGTGCCGGCGGCCCTCATCGACGACTGGCTCGCCTCTGACGCCTTTGCGGCGCAGGCCGTGCGCCGCCACCGGGCGCTGCTGTGGAACAACGTCGAGAACACCACCCTGCTGGGGGCCTCGTCGAGCCTGCAGCGGGCCACGGGCGACGAGTTCGCGGGCGCGCCCAGCGTGTACTACCGCCGCAACCGGGCCCAGACCTACCGCGGCGCCGTGGCGCCGTGCCTCAACGAGCCGGCGCGCTTCGACGCCGACGGCAACGTCATCAGCCGCATGGTGGATGGCGTGCGCCGCGAGGGCTTCGTGGAGGTCGCGCCCTACTGGGATCCGGCCACGCCCATCCGGCTGTGTGGCTTCGACGCCAACCCGGCCGAGGTGACGCCGGACGGCGTGACCTGCGACTCGCTGGCGGGCCTGAACGACGCCGAGTGCGGCTGCGGCCCCGACCTGGAGCGCTGCACGCTGGGGGCGGTGCACCGGGCCGTCAACCGGGCGATGGGCGAGGCGATGGACCGCCTGCTGCATCAGCTCATCGTCGAGGACCGCCCCTACACCGAGCTGTTCTCCACCAAGCGCGCCTTCGTCAACGGCCCGCTGGTGTTCTTCTACCGCCGGCAGGCGAAGATCGGCCGCTTCAACTTCGACCCTGCGCCGGTCAACGTCGACACGCTGCCCGATCTGGGCTTCACCGATGAGGACACCTGGGTCGAGATCACGCTGCCGCCGGCCCACGCCGGCCTGCTGACCCGGGCGGCCTACCTGCTGCGGTTCCAGACCAACCGCTCGCGGGCCAACCGCTTCTACGACGCCTTCCTCTGCGCGCCGTTCCAGCCGCCGGCGGGGGGCCTGCCCGTCGCCGACGAGGCGGCGCAGCGCACCCCGGACCTGCAGGAGCGCGCGGGCTGCAAGTACTGCCACGCGCTGCTGGAGCCGTCGGCGGCCCACTGGGGCCGCTGGATGGAGAACGGCGCGGGCTACCTGGAGCCGGCCCAGTTCCCGCCCGCCCGCGAGGACTGCCTGAGCTGCGCCCGCACGGGGCGCAACTGCAGCGCCGAGTGCCGCAACTTCTACGTGACCAACACGCTCTCGCCCGTCGAGGAAGAGTACGTGGGCATGCTCAACGCCTACTACTTCCGGCGCGACGACCACGTGCGCAACGTCGAGACAGGCCCGCGGCTGCTGGCCAACACGGCGGTCGCCGACGGCCGCCTCACCCAGTGCGTGAGCCAGCGCACCGCCGAGTGGCTGTTGGGGCGCACCCTCGATCACGCCGGGGACGACGCCTGGGTGGGCGAGCTGGCCCGCAGCTTCGCGGCGCAGGGCTACAGCTACCGCGCCCTGGTCCGACAGATCGTGACCGATCCCCGCTACCGGAGGGTCCGCTGATGCGCCGCCTGACTGCCCTGCGTCCCTCGACGCGCGTGTGGCTGATCCTCGCCCTGGCGCTGGCTGGGTGCGATGACACCGCCACGCCGACCCCTGGGGCCGCGGTGGACGCGGGCGCGCCCGCGCCTGAGCCCGAGCCCACGCCCGAGCCGGCGCCCACGCCTGAGCCCGAGCCCACGCCCGAGCCGGAGCCCACGCCTGGCCCTGAGCCCACCCCCGCGCCGACGCCGGTCCCCGATCCCGAGGGCGCGCCCGTGGAGGCTGGGCCTGGCGAGGCCAGCGCGCTGGCGCCGCCCGTCGAGGTGGCCCCCGCGGTCATCCCCAGCCGGCCACGCCGCCGCATGAACCTCGATCAGCTCGACCGCGCCATCCGCCAGGTCAGCGGCGGCCTGGGCTGGACCGAGCAGCGGGGCGCCAGCGAGGTGAACCTCTTCGTCGAGCTCTCGGCGACCCTCGGCAAGCCCGACTACATCCAGATCACCGCCGAGGATCTCGAGCCGTCCGCCCTGTTCCAGAAGTTCCTGGACGACGCCGCGCGCGCCGTGTGTCGGCGGCGGCTCTTGGCCGATCTCGATCAGCCGGTGGACGGGCGGGTGCTGCTGCGCCACGTGCCCGTCGACAACACGCCGGCCGCTGCCGAGGCGGTGGACGCGAACCTGCAGCACCTGCTGCGGCGGTTCCACCAGCGCCAGCTGACCACCGACGCCCCTGCGCTCGTGGGCTGGCGCTGGCTGTACGACGGGGCGGTCTTCAGCGGGGCGACCCCCAACGAGGCCTGGGAGGCCACGTGCGTCGCCCTGATCACCCACCCCAACTTCTACACCTACTGAGCGAGGGACGCCGATGACGACGCCACTGTTGACCCGTCGCGCGCTCCTCAAGGGCGCGCTCATCTCGGGCGCCGGCGCCCTCGCCTTTGGCGGGGGGGTGCGCGGCTTCAGCCAGCTCGCCCAGGCCCAGCAGGTGCAGCCCGACGGCCCGGACCGCCACTACATCTTCTGCTACTTCCGCGGCGGCTGGGACATCCTGCTCTCCCTCGATCCCCGCGACCCGGTGGTCTTCAACGACGGCCGGCTGCGCACCACCCGTATCCAGACCGGCTACGACCGCGTCGAGAAGCCCGACGCGAACCTCGTGCGGGTGGGGGCGCACGCCTTCGGCCCCTACATCGGCGATCTGGCCCGGCGGCACATGGACCGCCTGGCGGTGGTGCGCGGCATGAGCATGGACACGCTGACCCACGAGGTCGGCATGCGGCGCTTCCTGACCGGCAAGCCGCCGTCCGGGCTGACCGCGCGCGGCGCCAACGCGAGCACCTGGCTCGCCGCGCAGCTGGGCGAGCGCCAGCCCATCCCGCAGCTGTCCGTCGCCGTCGAGAGCTACAACGAGGGCCTGCCGAACTACGCGAGCAGCCTGCGGGTCAACAGCGTGGCCGATCTGCTGCGCGCCCTGCGGCCGAGCGATCCGCTGCTCGCGCCGCGCACGGCCGCGCTGGTGGATCACCGCCTGCGCGAGGCCGCCCTGTGTCCCGGGCCCCGCGGCTCCGAGTCGTGGGTCAGCGCCGAGGCCTCGCGGCTCAAGGGCCGCGAGATGGTCGAGGGCGGCTACGCCGATCTGTTCGACTTCAACCGCAACACGCCTGAGATGGAGCGGCTGAAGGCCCACTACGGCATCAACCGGGTGGACACCTCGCCCGAGGTGCAGGTGGCGCTGGCAGCGCAGGCCATCACCGGCGGCGTCGCTCGGGTGGTGAGCGTGCAGCTGGCGGCGGGCAACCTCGACACCCACTTCGACGAGTG
>JAUHVS010000782.1 GCA_030424955.1 bacterium
GCCGGCGCCGCCCATGCCTCCGGCGCCGCCCGCGCCGCCGGCGCCGCCGCCGTCCGCCTGAGCGCCCCCGTCCGTGGGGCCGGTCGCCTCTTCAGTCTCGCAGCCCAGCAGCGCCACCGCGCCCAGCACGCAGGCCCGCACACCATGGGTCCAGATCGTCATGTCAGATCCCTCCGCTCGTGGTTCACCGGTGACGCCATGCACGAGCGATGCCAAGCCGCACCGCCCACGTCAACGGCCCTGCGGGCCCCGCCCCCTCAGAAATGTCGTGCCGCTGCACGAATCTCCGTGGCGCCGCTACACTGCCCCGGTCCCCCCCTCCGAGGTTGCCATGCGCGCGCTGCTGTTCCTCTTCTGCCTGACGATCCCGGCGTGGGGCCAGGCTGCGCCGCGCTGGCCCGCCAAGGCCGCGCTCACCGTTGAGCGCACGCCCCCGGAGGCCCAGGCAGACGCCAAGGGCAAGGCGACGTCCCAGGTCACCCTGCGCTGGCCCGCCGCGGCCGAGGCCGTCGGCTACCGGGTGCTGCGCAACGGCCGCCGGGTGGCTCGGCTCGCCGCGACGGCCCGCACCTACACCGAGACCGTGGCCGGCCGTCCGGGCTACCAGGTCATCCCCGAAGACGCCGCGGGCGCCCGAGGCCCCGCCCTCAAGAGCAAGCCGCAGCGCCTGGCGACCCTGATGTCGCTGGGCGCCGGCGGCGACAACACCGGCGCGATGCTGGGCAGCCTGGCCCCCATGGAGGGCGGCCTCGGCCTGACCAGCGGCGGGCTGAAGGTGGGGCTCGGGCCCCCCGGCGCCGGCCAGGGCAGCCACGAGGGCATCGGCATCGGCGAGCTCCCGAAGCGGCGCCGGCGCACGCCGCCCACCCGCGCCACCCTGGACGCCCCCACCGTCACCGGCGGCCTGAGCGCCGACGTGGTCCGGCGGGTCCTGCGCCGGCAGCTGAACGCCATGCGGTACTGCATCGAGCGGGCGGGGTGGCAGGGCCCCGGCGAGTTCACGCTCAGCCTCGTGGTGCAGCACGGCAAGCCCATCGCGTCGCAGGTCGGGGGCCTGCCCGAGCCGGCGCCGCCGGGCGCCGCGCGGGTCGGCCAGTGCCTGGCCGGGCGCCTGAAGCGCATCCGGTTCCCCGACGTTGAGGGGGCCACCCAGATCTCGTCGCGCCTGATCGTCCCGGCGCGCCCAGCCCCCAAGGCCCCGGCTCAGCAGGCGCCCGCCGCCGCCCCATGAGCACCGCGCGGCAGATCCTGGGCCGCGAGCTGCGCAAAGTGGCCTGGCTGGTCATCGATGTCGAGACCACCGGGCTCAACGCCGCGGACGATCGCATCGTCGAGCTCGCCGCCTGGAGCTACTCGCCCGGCGACGCCCCCCAGCGCCTGCTCGACACCCTGATCGATCCACAGCGCCCCATCCCCGCGGCGGCCCAGGCCGTGCACGGCATCACCGACGCCGACGTGCAAGGCGCCCCCCGCTTTGGCCAGATCGCCCACGCCGTCGCGGCGCTGTTGGCGAGCCGCGTCGTCGCGGCCCACAACGCCGCCTTCGACCTGCGCTTCCTGCGCGCCGAGCTCGCCCGCGCCGGCCTGCTGGCGCCCATCCCGCACGTCTGCACCATGCGCCTGCCGAAGCTGCTGCGGGCCGGCGACGGCGACTGGCCGCTGTGGTGGGCCTGCCAACAGCTCGACGCCCCCGCCCCCGACACCGCCCACGCCGCCAGCGCGGACGCCGAGGCCACGGCGGGGGTGCTGCACCGGCTCCTGCAGCGCGCCGGAGATCTGACCTTCCGCGAGCTGCCCGAGATCGCGCGCCGGATGCACCTGCACGACCCCTTCCTGGACAGCCTCAAGGCGCCCCTGTGGCCGGCGACCGCCCAGGTCGTGACCGCGAGCCAGCTGCCGCTCAAGCGCCGGCATGGGGGCGACGGCGCGGCCCCCCGCCCGCCCTCCGCGGCCCAGCGCTACCTGAACGCGGTGATGCACGCCCTCAAGCCCCTCACCCTGTCCCCAGAGGCCCGCGCCCACCTGATCGGGCTGCAAGCCAGCCTGCCCGACGACGCGGTGCAGGCGGTGCACCAGCGCATCTGGCGGGGCGCGCGGCGCCGGCACCGCGAGGACGGGTACGTCGAGGCCTTCGAGGCTGAACGAGAGCAGCGCCTGCGCGCCTGCCTGGTGGCGCTGGGCTTCGATCCGTGGCCCTGAGGCCCGATCAGCCGGTGGCGACGGCCACCTGATCGCCGCCGTAGCCCTTGGCGGCGTAGAGCTGCTCGTCCGCGCGGGCCAGCAGCGAGAGATAGGGCTCCCCGGCGGTGCGGTGGGCCACCCCCACGCTCACCGTCGCGCGCGGTGAGGTGTCGAGCCCCACCGACCGCCGCAGCCGGTCGGCCACCTGCGCGGCCATGCCCGGCGCCACGTCCACCAGCAGCACCGCGAACTCGTCACCGCCCAGCCGGCCGATGAGGTCGTCGCGGCGCACGACCCCCAGCAGATCCGCCACGATGGTCTGCAGCACGCGGTCGCCGGCCGGGTGGCCGAAGGTGTCGTTGATGGCCTTGAACTTGTCGACGTCCACCACCATGAGCGCCAGCGCGCGGCCGCTGGCGAGCAGCGGCTCGGCCGCCGCCTCGAAGCCCCGCCGGTTGAGCGCATCGGTCAGGGGGTCGCGGTGCGCCAGGGCCTGCAGCGCGGCCTCCCGCGCCCGCAGGGGCGACACGTCCACCAGCGACAGCAGCACCCCCGGGGCCCCCTCGAACTCGATGTCCTCGGCGTGGGCCTGCAGGGCCAGCGTGTGCTCCGAGAGCCCGTGCAGCGTCAGGTGGATCGGCCCGTCGCGGTCCACGTCGGCCAGGGCCCCCGTGAGCTTGCCGCGGTGGTCGCGCAGGATGCGGTCGAACAGGCTGCCCTCGTCGCTGTGCAGCGCCACCAGCCGGTCGAAGCCGTCGTTGCTG
>JAUHVS010000783.1 GCA_030424955.1 bacterium
GGATGCACCCGGTCACGGCCAGCAGCACCCCAAACGTCCACGCCATCTGCCGCATGCTGTTCCCCTCCAGGTCTGTCGTGCGTGGGGCCATTTATGGAGAGGCCCCGCGCTGGGATCAACCGAGCGCGCGACGCAGGCTGCCCCGTGGGGGCCCGCCCGCCGTCAGCGCCCGAGCAGCAGCGCCCGCGCGAGGGCCTTGGTGTGGTCTCCGCCGCCCCACAGGGCGTCGCCCAGGGGGCCCGCCGCGTTGCGCAGCAGGTAGCCGCTCACGATCTGCAGGATCGCTGCGCGGCGGGGCACCGCGCCGGGCCGCTCGGGGCCCGCGAGGGCCGAGAACGCGTGCTCCAGGGCGTCGATGAGGCCCCCGAACTGGCGCATCACCTGCCCCGCGCCCGTGGGATCGACGATCTCGCGCAGCACCACGCTCACCAGGGCCGGGCGCTGGTCAGCGAAGGCCGTCAGGCGGTCCACCAGGCCATCCAGCGCGGGCCCCGGATCGCCGCCGTCCGCGTCGGCGATGGCGTGGGCCACCACCGATCGCAGCGCGCGGAAGGCCCGCACCACCACCTCGCCGTACAGGGCCTCTTTGCTCTCGAAGTGGTAGAGCAGCGACGAGCGCCGCACGCCGGCCTCGGCCGCGATGTCGGCCAGCCGGGCCTGCTGCAGCCCGTGGCGCCCGAAGGCCGCCTCGGCCGCCGCCAGCAGCCGGTCGGTCGTGGCCTGGTTGTGGGCGTTCTTTGGCGGTCGCCCCACCCTCAGCCCCCGGCCACGAGGGCGGCGAGGCCGTCGGCCACCGACACCGTGGGGGCATAGCCCAGTGCGGCGCGGGCCACCGAGATGTCGGCCAGGGAGTGGCGGATGTCCCCCGCGCGCACGGGCTGGTAGCCCGGCGTAGCCGGGCCGCCGAGCAGGGCCGCCAGGTGCCCATACAGCGCGTTCAGCGACGTCGACTCGCCTCGGCCGACGTTGCACACCAGCCCCGAGGGCGCGTCCAGGGCGCCCGCCGCGAGGTTGGCCCGCACCACGTCGGCCACATACACGAAGTCGCGGGTCTGGCCGCCGTCCCCAAAGATGGTGGGCACCAGGCCGCGCCGCAGCCGGTCGGCGAAGATGCTGATCACCCCGGAGTACGGGCTGGAGGGGTCCTGCCGGGGCCCGAACACGTTGAAGTAGCGCAGGGCCACCGTCGGCAGGCCGTAGAGCGGCGCCCACACCCGCACGTAGTGCTCGGCGGCCAGCTTCTCGACGGCGTAGGGCGACTGGGGCCGGGGCGTGGCGGCCTCGACGCAGGCCGTGCCGTCGGTCTCGCCGTACACCGCCGCCGAGCTGGCGAACACCACCCGCTGCACGCCCGCCGCGCGGGCGGACTCCAGCACGTTGAGGGTGCCGCCGAGGTTCACGAAGTGGGTGTCGACGGGGGCGTCGATGGTGGCCGGCACCGAGGCCACCGCCGCCTGGTGGAACACCCGGTCGCAGCCCGCCATGGCCTGGTCGACGTCGGCGCGCACCGCGACGCTGCCCCGCAGGAAGGTCACGCGATCGGCCACCCCGGCCAGGTTGGCCAGGCGCCCCGTGGACAGATCGTCGAGCACCACCACCGTGTCGCCCGCCGCCACCAGGGCGTCCACCAGGTGCGACCCGATGAAGCCCGCACCGCCCGTCACCAGACTCTTCATGCCGTCCTCCTGCGACCACCCGCGCGTGGTCGGCCATTCACCGCACCTGGGGGCGCAGTGTCAAGGCACGCCTCGGGGCCGCGGGGCCCACCCGTGGCCCGCCGGGGGGCGCCGCCAAGGGCACGCGCCAGCGCGGGTTGACAGTGCCAAGCGCCCTTGGCAGCCCCGCCGCCGGGTCCCCCCGAGATCGGGGGCCGCAGACCTTGGCACGCAGGCTGCATTGCCAAGGTGTGTCCCGGAGACCGGGGCGCCCTCTCCCTCTCCCAGGGCGCTCCGGTCCCCTCCCCAGGTCCCGTCGGTGGCCGGGGGGTCGTGATGTTGCGATCCCCCGGCCGCCTCCCCATCCCGCCCACGCCGCCCACGCCGCCCGCGCTCAGCGCCGCTTGCGCTCGCCGCGGGCCCGTTGCATCGTCCGGCCATGCTGCGCCTGCGCCCCGCCCTCCGCCCCCACGCCGCCCGGCTGGCCACCGGCCTGCTGGCCGCGAGCCTGCTGGCCTGCGGCGGCACCGCGCGGCGCGCGCCGGCCGGCCCGCCGGCCGTGGCCTGGGGCGAGGGCACCTTCGCCCTGCGCTACAACCCGCCCACCTGCCTGGCCGATCGCCCGAGCCTGCACGCCGAGGTGCAGACGCCCACCGGCTGGGAGCGGGTGTCCCTGGAAGAGGCCGACGACGACGCCCGCGAGGTCGACACCGTGCTGGCGCAGTTCGCCGCCGATCCCCACGCCGCCTTGACCATCGAGGGCGAGGTGCTGCGCGAGACCCGGCTGTGGATGGGCAACCACGCCGCCCGCGTGCTGCGGGTGGACCGCGTGCTCGGCCCCCACGATCCCGCGGACGGCGACACCGAGGCCCAGCCCGACGAGGCCGACGACGCCCTGCCCGGCGCAGCCCAGCCCGCCCCGGATCCGGCCCCACCCCCGCCCGGGCCCTGAGGCGCGCGGCCTCCGCGCCCCGCGGGGCATCCAACCCACGCCGCGGCCCGGCCGTCGCGGGCCGACCCGCAGCGGGCCACGGCCCAGGTCGAGATCGCCTGGCACGAGCCGATCATGTGCCTGCTCTGACGTTGGGGCTGCGATCCTGACCTGCGCCCACCGGCCGACGGTCGACGTCGATCACCGGCCGGCGGACGGCGGTCCGGATCGGGGAAGCCCCAGCGCCCTAGGGCAAGCCCTGGCCGACGATCGCGAGCACAGCGTAGAGCGCGTCCTCGTCGGGGTTGCCGGTGAAGCTCGTGATCACGGCCGCGCCGTCGACGAGCTCGATCTTCT
>JAUHVS010000784.1 GCA_030424955.1 bacterium
GCTCGCTCTCGAGGCCAGCGAACAGCGGGGCGGTCACCAGCTCGGCCAGCAGCTCGGCGGAGCGCTGCAGCTGGGCGGGATCCATGTTGTGCTCGAGGCGCGTCGACATGCGGCCCGTGCTGGCGTCGAAGGCCGCGCCCATGCGCTCGGCGGCGGCGTCCACGTGCGCCCCGGAGGGGTGGGAGGGGCAGCCGTGGAAGATGACGTGCTCCAGCATGTGGGACAGCCCCGCGTCGGCGTCGCGCTCGTGTCGGGCGCCCACGCCCACGTCGAGGGCGATGAGGGCCGTCTGGCCGCTCTCACGGGGCACGGTGACCACGGTGAGGCCGTTGGGCGCGCGCTGTACATCGGGTCGATCAAGCATGGGGCGAGGATCTGGTTCGCAAACAGCTTTGACAAGTCGGAAGCGCCATGTAGTAATTCAGAGCACAGGTGCATACATGTAGGGGGTTATCATGAAGGCTCTGGCTTTGTTTGGTGGTGCGGCGGCGTTGACGGCTGGGCTCGTGGGGGGCGGGACGGCCATGGTGATCGGCAACCTGGGCCTGCTGGGGGCGACCGCAGCGCTGCTGATCGGCACGGTCACCCTCGAGAAGGCGCCCCGCTGATCCCGCAGCCGGCGCCCCGCTGAGCGGGCCGCCTTGCGTGGCGGCCCTTGAGCCCACGGCCGCGATGGCCTAGGTTCCCCCGTTCGCAAGGTGCGGGGTGTGTGGATGCGGGGCATGGACGGGCTGTCAGTCAACGCCGGCGGGATGGTGCAGCGGCTGCTGCCCTACGGCCTTCAAGATGTCGAGCAGGTGCGGCTGCTGTTGCGCGGCGACTCGGCCCTCGACTGGCGGCAGCTCGCCTTCCGCGACGTGGAGCACACCAACCAGTTCCTGCACATGGTCGGCTTCGATCCGCAGGACCCCACCGACGCGCAGCGCCTGCTCGCCATCTACCGGCGCGCCCTCGACTACGTCGACCGGCACTTCGATCTCGCCCTGGATGAGTCGGTCCGCACCGTCGACGACGTGCGGCAGCTGCTCCTGCTGGCCAGCCGGCCCGGGATCGCGCAGGCCCACGCCTGTATCCTGCTGAAGGTCATGCACGTCGTGCACCACGTGGCGGGGCGGGAGCTGCTGTTTCGGCTGCCCGTCGCCATGAACGAGCTGTTCCACCGCGTCGAGACGCGGGTGTTCGCCACCATCGACGGCATGAAGGCGGCCGGGCTGCGGCTGACGGAGTTTGCGGGTAGCCGCAAGAGCGCCGACTCGATCCTCACCAAGCTGCTGTGTCGCCGCGACAGCCTGGCGGCCGAGGTGCACGACCGGCTGCGCTTCCGGGTGGTGACCGAGACCCTCGAGGAGACCTTTGGCGCCCTGGTCTACATGACCCGCCACCTGCTGCCGTTCAACTATGTGGTGCCCGGCGAGTCACGCAACGATCTGATCGATCTGGCGGCGACCCTGGGCGCCGATCCGCGGCTCACGGGGATCGCCGATCTGCTGCAGGCCGCCCGCATGGGCGCCGAGAGCCGGCAGCGGTTCAACCAGTTCAGCGCGTCGGGCTTCCGCATGATCAACTTCGTGGCCGACATCCCGGTGCGGGTGGACGACCTGGTCGACCGGGTGCGCGACCACCAGGTGAGCGATGGCTCGGTGGTGTTCCTGCTGACCGAGTTCCAGCTGATGGACGCGGCCACCGCCGAGAACAACAACAACGGCGACAACGACCACGAGCTCTACAAAGAGCGCCAGCACGCCCGCGTGTTCGAGCGGCTCACCGCCGATCCGTCGCTGTTTGAGCGCAACGGCGATCCCATCGACTGAGTTGGGTCAGGCGCGGGGCTGAGGATGCTGCGCCGGGCCCGTCGGCCCCCGCGCCGTCAGAGTGGCGTGAGCGTGCGGGTGAGGGTCAGGGCCCGCTCGTCCTGGAAGTGCACGACCTCTTCGAGCACCTGGTGGCCCTTGGCCTCCAGGCGCACCCGCACCGGCGCCCGCACGTCCACCGGGTGCCCGGTGAGCGGGGTGCGGCCCACCCGCTTGTCGTTCAGGTACACCACCGCAGGCGGCGTGCACTCCACGAAGAGCTGACCCGGGGTGGGCTTCAGGGCGAACTGGGCGGCCGCCGTCGGCTTGTCGCCCGGCTGCCAGGTCGTGTTCAGCGGCTCGTAGCCGGGGGCCGTGATCTGCAGCCTGACCGCCTCGCCCGCCGCCAGGGGGACCGTCCCGCGCCGCTCCGCGTCGGACAGCCGGCGCCCGTTGACGGCGATCTCGGCGGTGGGCGGGGTCACCTCGAAGTGCACCCGGCTGGGGGCCAGGGGTCGCAGCTCGACCGCCACCACCTCGCGCCGCCGGGCGCCCAGGGGCAGCGTGGCGCTCCAGCGGGCGTGGCCGGGGCGCTCGACGGTGACCGTGTGCTTGCCCGGCGTCAGCCCGGGCTGCACCACGGGGCTCGTGGTGGCGGGCAGCGGCTGGTCATCGAGGGTGATCGTGAGCTGATCAGCTGGGCTGATCTGCAGGGTGAGCTCGACCGCCGTGGGCGCGCCCCCTCGACGGAGCCACCAGGCGCCGCCCGCGAGGAGCGCCGCGAGGATCCCCAGCGCGGCCAGCACGGCCGGGGCGCGGCTGGCGGGGCGCTGGCGGTGGGCCGGGGAGGGGCCCGGCCGCAGCTCGCGGCCGTCGGCCGCCGACGGGGCAGGGGCCCGCTGAGCGGACGCGGGGGGCGGCCGCCGGGTGGGCGCCGGGGTCGCGGCCCGGCTGCTGGGGGCCTGCGGTTCGCGGCCCAGGTCGGGCGGGGGCGTCGAGACCATCGGCGCGGGGGCCCGGCTGTCGATGTCGTCCAGCTCATCGAAGCTGGGCGCCCACAGCGCCGTCGGCTCGTCCTCGTCCATGTCCTCGGGTAGCTCGAGGATCTGCCCGTCGGAGGTCATCACGATGCGCCGGTCGTGGGCCTCGCGG
>JAUHVS010000785.1 GCA_030424955.1 bacterium
CCAACGCCCCTCCCAAAACAGGCCGAACCCGAGGTCAATTGGTACCATGACGCTGTTTTTTATGAGATTTTCGTCCGCAGCTTTCAGGACTCCGATGGCGATGGCATAGGGGACCTCCAGGGCATCATCAACCGATTGGACTACCTAAACGACGGCGACCCCAGCACCACCGACGACCTCGGGATCACCGCCCTCTGGCTCATGCCCATCTTCGAGAGCCCCAGCTACCATGGCTACGACGTCACCGATTACTACAAGGTAGACCCTGACTATGGCACCGAGGCGGATCTGAAGGCCCTCCTCGATGCCTGCCACGACCGAGGCATCAAGGTCGTCCTCGACCTCATGCTCAACCACAGCTCCTCGGAGCATCCCTGGTTTGTCGAGGCCAAAAATAACCCCGAGAGTTCCTACCGGGACTGGTACATCTTTTCAGACACCAACCCCGGGTGGACCCAGCCCTGGGGCAACGGGCCCACCTGGCACAGAAGCGGCGACGAATTCTATTACGGGGTGTTCTGGGGGGGGATGCCCGATCTCAACTTCGAGAACCCGGCCGTCGTCGAGGCGGTGAAGGAGCTGCTCGACTACTGGCTCGACCTGGGCGTCGACGGGCTGCGCCTCGAGGCGCGCTGGGGCAAGTACCAGTGGAGCGGGGAGGCGGCCGACGGCAGCGGCGCCAACCGGGTGGAGGGCACCCAGCTCACCCTCGGCGGGCAGGCCAGCTTCTAGCGTGAGGCGGGGCGGGCGGGGCGGGCGGGGCGGGCGTCAGGCGGCGGAGAGCCGCCGCTGCCAGTACACCCACAGCCCGTTGAAGGCCGCGAAGATGGCCACGAAGCCCCAGGTCATCGCCGGCCCCCCCTCGAGGGCCGACCACACCAGGCCCGCGGTGGCCGTGGCCGACCACAGGATCTTCAGGTTGAGCATGGTGAGGTAGCTGTCGCGGCTGTCGTGGCGGCCCAGCAGGCTCTGCGTGCCGATGCCCACCAGCGCGGCCGCCACCAGGCGCGCCGTCACCGGATCGATCTCGGTCCAGCCGAACAGCCCCAGGGTGAACCGCGGCGCGAAGAACAGCGGCAGCGCGAACAGCCAGTCGGCCACGAAGTGCACGACGAACCACCGCTTGAGGGCGGCGGGCACCGGCGCCACGCTCGGGGCCCCGCCCGCCGGGGCGGTCACTGCGCGGCCGCCATCTGGGGCGCCGCCGGCGCCGCGGGCATGCGCAGGCCCGACGAGCGGTCGAGGCGCTCGGGCCAGACCGCGGCCGGGCCGTTGGCCGCACACCACGCCGCCGCCTTGTCGCGGGTGTCGTTGGTGACGCGGTGGAACCACTCCAGGCCGGGCAGGTCCCGGATGGGCTTCTCGGCCTTGTCGAGGGTCGCCAGCGACGCCTCGTCGGGGAACAGGTGTGCTGCCACGAAGCCCAGGTTGTCGTCCCCCGCCACCCCGGAGCCCACGAGGCTCCAGAAGTGCTTGATGGCGGTCTTGACCATGAACTGCGCCACGCGGTCCCCCGCCATGCGCTCCTTGGCCTGGTGGTAGTAGAAGCTGAAGTGGCGCCGCTCCTGGCGGGCCATGCGGTTGCACAGCTTCGCCACCACCGGGTTGGCGGTCAGGGCCTCCAGGCGCTGGTACGCCACCGCTGCGGCGGCCTCGTTGATGGCCCCCCAGGTCATGTGCACCGCGATGAACTTGGGCGTGAGGTACGCGGCGCCGTGGGAGCCGATGGCCTCGATGAGCTCGCGCACCGACGAGCCCTGGGTGACCTTCGTGTAGTGGTCGGCCGGCTCGGGGTAGCCCGCGGCGTCGAGCAGCTTGCTGATGGCGCGGCCGTGGCACAGCTCCTCGTAGACCCACACCGACAGGAACGACGTGATCGCCGGATCCCGCGTGCTGTGCCCCGCGAGCAGGTCGCGCATGTAGAGCACGGTGTGCGACTCGGTGTCCGCCATGTAGCGCAGGATCCGCGCCTCTGCCGGCGTGATGCCGATGCGCCCACACAGGTCCCAGTCGAGGTCGTCGGTCTTCACCGCGCCCGCAAGGTCCAGGAACCGCTCAATGTCAAAGCCTGCCATGGGCTCAGGTCTCCTCGTCCGTGTGACCGCGCTCGGTCACTCCCCCAGCTGAATCTTCTCGCGAATGAAGTCTTCGTTCGGCAGCTCGGGCTTGGGCAGCACCTCGAAGGTGCCGGTGAGCAGCCGATAGCTGGGCACCACCGCCGCGTCAATGCCCTCGCCGAACCGGGTGGTCCAGTGCCGCCGGGCCTCGACCAGATCGTCGTCGTCGCTGTCCCAGTCGCCCGCCGCCTGCGCCGTCCACACAGGCTGGCGGTCACGGCAGCGGGTCAGGGTCGCCGACACCGCCGCCGCCGCCCCGCCGGGCCGCGCGGTGTAGGTCGGCACCAGCACCAGGTAGCCCTGCAGGTTGCCCGAGCACACGTCCGCCGGCACCTCGGCCTCGGTGTAGTCCTCGACCACCAGGAAGTCGCGGTGCTGGTTGATGTAGGTGCGCGCCAGGGCCGACCAGAACTCGCCCAGGGTCTTGTCGCCGTCGGGCGCGGGCGCCGTCACCACCGAGATGCGCACGGTCTGCGTGCGGTCCACCTGGGCGTAGTCGGGCCGGGTCCAGGTCTTCTGCACCGGCGAGCACGCCGCCGTCAGGCTGGCCACGGCGGCCGCCGCGATCCACCCACCCATCGAGGAGCCGCGCATCAGGCCGCCCCCTGGCGCAGCCGGCGCTCGTGCAGGAGCTGCAGCACCGCGATCATCAGCGTGGCCGACACGATCAGCGTCGCCGCCATGCCCAGGCAGGCCATCACGCCCATCGACTTCAGGCCGCGGTGGCTGGCCGCCAGCAGGCCGGCCCAGCCCGCGAGGGTCGTCAGGGTGGAGCACGCCACCGCCGCGCCGACGGATCGCAGGGCCTCGGTGGGGCTGACCC
>JAUHVS010000021.1 GCA_030424955.1 bacterium
CTCGCCCCCCGCCGCGTGCAGGCGCAGATCGGTGGGCGCGTCGGGGGCGGCGAAGGGCTCGCTGGTGAGGGCATACAGCCGCGCCGTGCGCTCCCGGGACACCGCGCGGCCGGCGCGCTCGCCCACCCGGGCCTCGGCCACGGCCTCGAGCCAGTAGCGCTGCTCGGGGTCGGCGCCCCAGCGCAGGTCGAACCGCCCGTCGGCGTCCGTGAGGGCCTCGGCCACCACCGCGTCATCCAGGGTGCGCCGGGCCTGCACCACCAGGCGCTCGGCGGGCTGGCGGCGCTGCTCGCCCGTGAACCCGGCCGGGTCGAAGAGGCGGTCGTCGAAGGTCACCCAGCCGCCCGCCTCCGCGGGCGCGCGATCGGCCGTGGGCAGCGTGTAGGCGGTGAGCCGGAAGGCGCCGCCGGCGCCCCGGTAGCCGTAGATCTCCACGAAGAGCGCCTGCGCGGCCCCCGGCGCCCGGCCCACCCGCTCCCGATCCGTGGCGCTGGTGCTGTCGGCGAGGGCCCGGCTGAGGTCGTCGGCGGCGAAGAGCCGCAGCTCCAGATCGCCGTCCGCGTGGGTGAAGTCGAGCAGCACCGACAGCTCGGTGTCGGCGGCCAGATCCACCTTGAACCACTGCGAGGCGTTGGCGCACAGCACCCCGTCGATGGGGGCTGCGCCCAGGGCGGCGGCCTCGGCGGGCACGGCCCGTGGGCAGGCCGGGGGCGGGGGCTCGGCGTCGGGGTTGGGGGGCGCGGCGTCCGCGAGGGCGTCCGGGCCGGCTGCGTCCAGGGGGGCCGCGTCGGGGGACACGGCGTCCGCGGGGCTGAGGTCGCCGGGATCGCCGTCGGGGAGAGGCGCTTGATCGAGGGCCCCCCCGTCGGTGCCCTGTGCGGCGGCGTCGGGGGTGGCCGTCGGTGAGGCCCCATCGTCGCAGCCCAGGAGGGGCAGCCCGGCGGCCAGCAGCGTGCTCAAGCAGAGGGTTCGCATCATGGGCGGGACGATACCGGATGGGGCCGGCTGGTCGCAGGGCTTGAACGCCTGGGTGTGGGCGCAGAACATCGAGGCCCAGCGCGGAGGGTGCGTGAGCCGACGACGATCACGGGTGGGGCGGGGCCGAGTGGACCCCGCGGAGGGGCCGATGGAGGCCCTGTTGGCGGCCATCCACGCCGTCAACCCCACCGGGCGCGGCCGGTCGGTCAGCCAGACCGCGGCGGACTATGAAGAGAAGGCCCGGCTGCAGAGCGCCCTCATCGCGCGGTTCTCGGACGCGCTGTGGGTGCGGCGCGAGGCCGATCCGGCGGTGGTGGCGCTGAACCTGCGCGGTGGGGCCAACGCCGGCCACGCCCGGCTGGACGCCCTGTCGCCCGACGCGCGGGCGTGGGTGCAGCGCCGCCTCGACACCGAGGCCCACACCGCGCCGCCCCCGCCCGCGGCGGCGCCCCCTGCGTGGATCGAGCCCACCCCCGAGGCCGCCGAGCCCACGGGCGGCCCCCTGGGCGCCGGGCGCGCCGCGCTGGCGGCGTATGACTTCCCGGCCGCCGAGGCTGCCTTCCGCGCGGCCCTGCCCGCGCCCGAAGCGGTGGCCGGGCTGATGGAGATCTGGGTGGACTGGCTGGCCGACGACGCCCGCGCGCTGGCGCTCTGGCGCAGCCACGGCGCTGGGGCCGATGCCGAGACCCGCGGCCGGGCCGCGGTGGCGGCCGCGCGGCTGGGGGATCGGGCCAGCGTGTGCGCGGTGTCGCCGGTGGGGCCACGGGCAGCGGAGGCCTGGGCGTGGCTCGGGCAGGGGGCGGTGCAGGCGGGGCGCATCGCGCAGGGGGACGCCGATCTCGCGGCGGCGCGGGCGGCTGATCCGGGCCACCCGGCGGTGGCGGCGCTGGCCGCAGCGCTGGCGGATCGGCGGGCCGAGGCCCGGGCGTCGGCCGAGGCCGACCTGGCGGACCTGTCGGGGGCCGCACAGGTGGCCCGGGCCCGGGCGGTCTTGGTGGATCACCCCGACAGCGCGGCGGCCCGCGCCATCTTGCAGGCGGCAGAGGCGGCGGCCCAGGCAGCGGCGCGGGCGGCGGCCGTCGCGCGGGTGGCCGAGGCCGAGGGGCCGGGGCCGCGGCTGGCGGCGCTCCGGCAGGCGGCGGCGCTGGGGGTGGACGTGGGGGCCGCGCTGGCCGAGGCCGAGGCGGACCTGGCCGCGCAGGCCCTGGCCCGCGAGGGCGCCGAGGTGCGCGCCGCCTTCGCTCACAGCGCCGACGACGAGGGGCCCTGGCTCGCCTGGTGCGCCCTGGGCCGCGAGGGCCGCGCGCAGGTCCCCGCGCCGGCCCCGGTGGCTGAGTGGATCGAGGCGCTGCTGGGCGAGGGCGCGCGGCCCCGGGCGGCGGTGCGGGCGGCGCTGGCGCTGCGGGCGAGCGAGGCCGAGCCGCCCGCAGCGGCGAGCGACCGGCTGCGGCCACACCGGCGCCTGCTGGCGGTGCTCCCGGCCTACGCGCGGGTGGCGGCGCGGGGCGAGGCCCAGGCCCAGGCGCAGCGGCGGGCGGCGGCGCAGGCCGGGCTGGCGGCGGCGTGGGCCCAGGCCGATCCAGCGGCCGCCCTCGCGGCCCTGCAGCAGGTGGATCTGGCGGCGCTGACCCCACCGGCGCGGCAGGCGGCCGGGGCCTTCGCGCAGGCGGTGCAGCGGCGGGCGCAGCGGGCGGCGCTGGCGGACCGCTTCGAGGCGCGGGTGGGCGAGGGGGATCTGCTCGGCGCCCGCAGCACGCTGGATCGCCTGCTCGCCACCCGCCCCGACGATCTGGGGCTGCGCACCCAGCTGTCGGCGCTGGACGTGGCCGTGGCCAAGGCGTGGCACTACACGGTGCTGCACCCCCACGAGGGCGACGCGCTGCCCGATCTGGTGGACGGGCTGGGCACCGAGGGGTGCGTGGTGGCCCTCGACGGGCGCGGCCGCGCGGTGCTGCCCACCACCCACGGGCCCTACCTGTTCGTGCGCTGGGTGCGGCTGGCGGACGGCGACGTGACCCGGGCGGTGGTGCTGCGGCTGCCCGCCGAGGGGGCGGTGCTCGACGTGGCCGTGGACCCCGCGGGGGTACAGATCATCACCCGGGCGGGGGTGTGGCTGCGCATCGCGGCCGATGGGGCGCGGCTGCTCGACCACGCGACGATCCCCCTGGGCGGCGGCGACGAGCTCGAGGTCGCGCGGGCGCAGCCGGGCACCGACCGGGTGTGGCTGACGCCGGCGGTGGGGCGGCCCGAGGGCCTGGGCTGGGTGGAGCCCGCCGGCGGGGTGCACAAGACCGTCCGCCCGCTGGCCTCGCCGGGCCTGGCCCTGAGCGTGACGGGGCAGGGGGTGGTGTTTCAGGACAGCGAGGGCGCCCTCGAGTGGCACGGCGCCGAGGGGGCCCGGCAGCGCAGCCCGGCCCAGCGGGCCCGGATCCATGGGCTGGCCGCGGCGGCCCAAGGCCCCCGCTGGCAGCTCGCTGAGACCCGGGACGGGGGGGCGGTGGTGGGCCCCGTGGGGGGCCCCGAGCGGGCGCTGTCTCCGGCGCAGCTGAGCTGGCGGCACGCCATCGCCACCGACGGCGCCGTGGCCTACGTGCACGCGGGGGACGGGCGGCGGTGGTGGCTGTGGGCGGTGGCGGTGGAGGGCGCACAGATCACCGTGCGCTGGCAGGTGCGCGCGCCGCGGGCGCTGGATCTGCTGACGGACGCGGCGTCCTCGGCGGTGGTGGCCCTGGCGGACTGCCGGGTGCACCCCCTGACCGGCGAGCAGGCGCCGCCCCTCGCGAGCCAGGGGCGCTGGCAGCCCAAGGACGTGAGCTGGTCGGCGCGCCCGTGCCTGGGCCTGCCTGTGGCGCGCCGGGCGCGGGTGACGGCGCTGCGGCGGCTGCTGGAGGCGCGCTCGCCCGCGACCCGCCGGGCCTGGGTGGACCAGCAGGTGGCCCACGAGCTGAGCCCCAACGAGGTGGTGGACCTGTACCACGCCGCGCGGCAGGTGACGGCGGGCCTGGCGGATCGCGTGGCCGAGCAGGGCCTGGCGCGGTGGCCGGCCCACGCGGGGCCGCGGCTGATCTCGGCGGAGCGGCTGGCCCGGCTGGGCCAGTGGGGCCGGGTCGGCGCCCTGCTGAGCCCGGTGACCCCCGGGCCCGACGAGGCCGACATCGCGGCGCACTTCCACCACCTGCTCGGCCTGTCGCTGCTGTACGCCGGGGCCGAGGCGAGCGCGGCCGAGGCCTGGCGGGCGGGCCTCGCGCACCCCGGGGCCGACGTGTGCGAGCTGGCGGCGCTGGCCGCAGACGCCGCGGGCGACGGCGCAGGGCCGGGCTCGGACTACGTGCGCCTGATGCGGGCCGTGCGCGCCGCCGACGCGGCCCGGGCCGCGGGCGACTTCGACCGCGCCATCGAGGTGCTCGACCAGCCCCAGGTGTGGGCGCTGCGGCACCCCCAGGCCCTCGCGCGGCTGACCGAGGCCGTGCTGGAGGTGCCGGCGCGGGACGATGGGGCGTGGCTGCGCAAGGCCCGGGTGATCGCCACCTACGCCAGCGCGGTCGCCGCCGAGGGGGCCCACCCGGCGCCCCTCGCGGCCGAGCGGTGGGTGGACGATCGCCTCGACGATCTGCGCACCCAGGCCCGGCTCTGGTTGAGCCCGGCGCCCGCAACCTACTGATCTAAAAAAAGAAGTGTGCCTGTCCTGCGCGGGCGGTCGGCGGCCGGACCGCCTGGCGGCGCGCTCAGGGGCGCGTGGATCGGCGGCGGCGCCAAAGGTGGGCGAGGGCCAGCAGCAGGAGGGGCAGCGCGGGGGTGGGGCCCGGCTCCCAGGCCGCCGCGCAGCCGCCGCCGCCGCCCCCGCGGCGGACGGACGGCACCAGGGCCCCGCTGTCGGCGGCCCCAGCGTCCGGCGTCTGCCCCGGATCGGGCGTGCCGGTGTCGGGTGCGGCGGCGTCGGGTGATCCCCCGTCCGGTGCGCCGGCGTCGGGCACCGTGAGATCGGCGGGGGCGTAGGCCTGCAGGGCGCCCGCGCGCCGGCCGCCCTCGTCGGCGACCTCCACCCGCGCGACGGCGGGGCGCAGCGTGGCCAGGGGCCGGACCACCTGCGCGGCGTCGCTCCAGTCGCCGTCCCAGGCGCCGTCGCCGTCCACGTCAAACCGGAACCACCGCGCGCTGTCGCTCGAGCCCGCGGCGTCAAACACCACCTGCGGGCCGTCGGCCGTGGCGGCGGCGGTGATCGCCAGGATCGCGGAGGGCCCCGCGGCGGTGGGCCGTGGCTCGGCCGACAGCAGCCCCCACACGTCGAGCTTGCCGTGGCCCCAGTGGGGGTCGGGCAGGGCGTCGGCGGCCGGCGTCTGCCGGTCGGTGCGGGCGGCCCCAAAGAGCGCCGCCTCCAGCGCGTCCGCTGACAGGCGGGGCTGCGCCTGGGCGAGCAGGGCCAGGGCGCCCGCCACGTGGGGGCCCGCGCCGCTCGTGCCGCCAAAGGTGCTGAACCAGCTGCGGCCGTAGCCGGCGGCGGCCCACTCGGCCGAGACGCCCAGGGCGGCGAAGGGGTCATCCGGCGCCGCGATGTCCACGGCGCGGGCGCCGTCCTGCCGCGGGCCGCGGCCGGAGTAGCGCCGCAGATCGCCCGGATCGGTGCCCTCCCAGTCCTGCCGGTGCACGCCGCCGTACGCGGCCACGCCCACGGCGCTGTCGGCGGTGCTGGGGAACACCAGCGTGCCCCGGTCGGCGGTGGGCCGCAGCCAGCCGACCCCCTCGCCCCAGCTGGAGTAGTAGTCGGTGACCCGCCCGAACACGGTGGTGTCGGCGGCGAAGCCGGTGACCGTCAGCTCCCAGTCGCCGGTGGGCAGGGCGCTGCCCTGGCCGTCGGGACCGTACACATACAGCAGCACGGCGTGGCTGCCGCGGCGGTTGGTGTCGAGGACCGCCGCGCCCCAGGCCTGGCCCACGGGCGCTGGCGTGCCGTCGAGGGGCAGGCTCGCGACCTCGCCGGTGGGGGCGCGCACGGTCACCGCGGGGGCCCCGCGGGCGCCGCGCCAGCTGACGAGCCCATACACCACGTCGTAGGGGCGCCGCTCGCCCCCCCAGTTGAACCCCGCGCCGTCTACCCGGAAGCCGGCCTCGAAGGGGGTCTGCGGCCCGGCGGCGCGCTCCAGGTGCTTGCCGGCGCTGTTCAGGTTGCCCAGCGGGTTGACCTGCAGCAGCCCCTGCGCGCGGGCCGAGTCCATGAGGGCCTCGATCTCGCCGCCGCCGTCCTGCACCTGGCCAAAGGGATCGGTCCACTCGTGCAGGATGAGCAGCGCGCCCTCGTCCAGGGCGTCCAGCAGGGCGATGGCCTCGAAGGGCTGGTCGAGGCCCGCGTTGGCGTCGGCGTTGCTGTAGATCAACAGCTCCGCGCCCGGGGCGACGCCCACCGCGTCGTGGAAGGGCCACTGGCCGCCCAGGGCGATGCTGGCGACGCCCGTGCCGTGGCTGGGATCGGCCATGGCGGCGTCCTCGGCGGCGGCGATGATCCCCGGGGCCTCGCCGCGCACGTAGGTGCGCGCGCCGTACATGGCCTTGGCCACCTTCGAGGTGCCCAGGCGGTGCAGCGGCTCGCCGCGGGCGATCCAGCCGGTGCCGTCGGTGTCTTCGGCGACGAAGAGCGGCTCGCCGTAGGCGAGATCGCCCTCGGCGAAGCCCGCCGGGCGGCCGGCGTCCCGGGCCCCCGAGCCGTTGGTGTCGAGGTAGAGCCAGTCGCGGCGGGGCGCGAAGGGCCCGTCGAGCCCCTCGGGCTGACCGCCCCCATAGAAGTTCACCCGCACGCCCGGCAGCCGGCGGAGGACCTCGTCGGCGGTGATCTGGCCGCTGCCGTCCAGATCCACGCCGTCCAGGTCCACGGTGAGCGCGCCGTCGCCGTCCACGTCCACCCAGTCGTGCAGGCCGCCGTCGGCGAAGAACAGGTGCGGGTGCAGCACATCCACGGCGCTGTCGAGATCGGCGATGCGCACGCCGCGGCCGGTCCAGCCCAGGTCGGGGCGGCCCTGCAGGCGATCGGCGCCCAGATCGGCGCGCACGGTCTCGAGGGGCCGCAGGGTGCGCGGCCGCCAGGCGCACTCGACCCGCGTGATCAGCGGGTGGGCGGCGAGGGTGGGCAGCGCGTCGAAGGGCACCCAGGCGGGGTAGCGGCCGTCGAGGTGTTGGCCGTCGCCGTGGAACACCACCCCGGCGCGGGCGAGGGCCGCGCGCTCGGGGGCCGACAGCGGGCGGGCCGCCGCGATCAGGGCGCCGGCGCCCTCGGGGGCGACCCCGCCGGGCGCGCCGTCGGCCCCGAAGATGGGCGCCTGCGCGCCGAACTGGGCCACCTGGCGGGCGAGCAGGCGGAAGCGCCCATCGACGACGGGGGCTTCACCCATCGCGGGCGGCTCGGGCGCGAGCTGGGCGGCCGCGGGGGCGGCGAGGGCCAGCAAGAGGGCGGCGGTCAGGCGCATCCAGGGACTCCGCTCGGTCGGGGTTCGCGCTGTGGTACGAGGGGGGGCGCGCGCAGTGCGGAGGAACTCAGTGACGCAGTTGGGCTGGATGGTGCTCGCCGCCGTGGTGGCGTTGGGGGTGGTGGGGGTGGCCTGCACGGCGCGCCGGGGCGGCGCGGTGGACGCGGCGGGGCCGTCCGGCTCGGGCGCAGGCGCAGCGGCGCAGCCCGCGGACAGCGCAGAGCCCAGCGTGCCGGGCGTGCAGGGTGATCCCGCCCTCGACGGGGCGCTGCGGGCGGCGTCGGCGGCGGCGGGTCACACCCCGCGCACCGATCACCGCGCGGCGGACGGCACGCCGCGCTTCGTCAACCGGCTGGCCCGGGAGAGCAGCCCGTACCTGCTGCAGCACGCCCACAACCCGGTCAACTGGCACCCGTGGGGCGACGCGGCCTTCGAGAAGGCGCGGCGCCTCGACCGCCCCGTGCTGCTGAGCGTGGGCTACAGCACCTGCCACTGGTGCCACGTGATGGAGCGCGAGTCCTTCGAGGATCTCGAGATCGCCGCCTTCATCAACGCGCACTTCATCCCCATCAAGGTCGACCGTGAGCAGCGGCCCGACGTGGACGCGGTGTACATGAACGCGGTGTACGCGCTGGCGGGCCGGGGCGGCTGGCCGATGACCGTGCTGCTCACCCCCGATCGGCGCCCCTTCTTCGCCGGCACCTACTTCCCGGCGCGCACGGGCGATCGCGGCAGCCGGCGGGGCCTTTTGACCATCCTGCAGGGCTTCGACAGCGAGTGGCGCACCGCCCGCGCGGGGCTGGTGGCGCGGGCCGCCGAGGTCAGCCGCAAGGTCGCCGCCATGGGCGCCATCGGGCGGCCCGGGGCGGTGCCGGGGCCCGAGGCCATCGAGCGCGCGGTGCGCCAGATCGCCGCCAGCTTCGACCCGCGGGACGGCGGCTGGGGCCTGGCGCCGAAGTTCCCCCGGCCGAGCCAGCCCGCGCTGCTGCTGCGCTACCACCGCCGCACCGGCGATCCCGAGGCCCTGCGCCAGGTGGTGCACACCCTGCGGCGCATGGCGGCCGGCGGGATCCACGACCAGGTGGGCGGCGGCTTCCACCGCTACAGCGTGGACGGCCGCTGGCTGGTGCCGCACTTCGAGAAGATGCTCTACGACCAGGCACAGCTCGCGCGGCTGTACGTCGAGGCCTGGCAGATCACAGGCGCCGACGATCTGGCCGCCGTGGCCCGGCGCACCCTCGACTACGTCGCCCGCGAGCTGGTGGACGGGCAGGGGGGCTTCCACTCGGCCACCGACGCCGACAGCCCGGCGCCCGGGGGTCACGACGAGGAGGGCTGGGCCTTCACCTGGACCCCGGCCGAGCTCACGGCGGCGCTCGGGGCCGAGGCGCCCCTGGTGATGGACTGGCACGGGGTCACGGCGCAGGGGAACTTCGAGGGGCGCAACATCCTCACCGCGTGGCGGGCCCCCGCCGAGGTCGCCGGGCGCCACGGCCTCACGCCGGCGGCCCTGGCGGCGCGCATCGACGCCGCCCACAGCGCGCTCTACGCCGCCCGCGCCAAGCGCCCGCCGCCGCTGCTCGACGACAAGGTGATCACCGCCTGGAACGGCCTGATGATCGGGGCCTTCGCCTTCGCGGGCCAGGCGCTGGGCGAGCCCCGCTATGTCGCCGTGGCCGCCCGCGCGGCCGACTTCGCGCTGGCCCACCTGCGGGGCCCCGACGGCCGGCTGCACCGGGCCTGGCGCCGGGGCACCACCAGCGGCGTGGCCACCCTCGACGACTACGCGGCGCTCACCGGGGGCCTGCTCGACCTGTTCGAGGCCACAGGCGAGGGGCGCTGGCTCACCGCCGCGGTCGCCCTGCAGGCGGCGCTCGATGCCCACCACGCCGATCCGGCGGGCGGCTACTTCGCCACGGCCGATGACGGCGAGGCGCTGCTGATGCGCGACAAGCCCGACCACGACGGGGCGCGGCCGGCGGGCAACAGCGTCGCCGCCCTGAACCTGCTGCGGCTGGCCGAGCTCACGGGCGAGGCGCGCTACGACCAGACCGCCGAGCGGCTGCTGGGGGCCTTCGCGAGCCGGCTGACCCGCGGGGGGACGGGCCTGCCGGCGCTGCTGGCGGCGCTGGACTACGCCCACGACGCGCCCCGCGAGGTGGTGGTGGTGGGCACAGCGCAGGACGACGGCGCCGCCCTGTGGGCCGTGGTGGGCCGGCACTTCCTGCCCAACCGCGCGCTGGTGCGCCGCGCTGGGCCCGGCCAGAGCCCGGTGCCGTGGGCCAACGGCAAGCCGGCCCAGGGCGGGCGCGCCACGGCCTATGTGTGCGAGGCGGGCCGCTGCGAGCGCCCCACCAGCGATCCCGCGGTGCTCGCCACGCAGCTCGCCCGGGTGAAGCCCCTGCTGCCGGACCGCGCCCCGGCGCCCCTCGCCCCGTGAGCCCGCTCAGGACGCGGGCTGCTCGGGCGCGAACCCCCGCCGCAGGGCGTTCTCGGTGACCACCCGGGCGTCCACGAAGGCCAGCAGGTAGTCGGGCCCGCCCGCCTTGGTGCCCCCCCCGCTCATGCCGAAGCCGCCGAAGGGCTGGCGCCCCACGAGGGCGCCGGTGATGGGCCGGTTGATGTACAGGTTGCCCACCCGGAAGGCCGCCCGCGCCTGCTCGATGTGGCTGGGCGAGCGGCTGTACAGGCCACCCGTGAGCGCGTAGGGCGTGCCCTCCACGGCGATCTGCAGGGCCTCGTCCAGCGAGTGGGCCCGCAGCACCGCCAGCACGGGGCCGAAGAGCTCCTCGGTGGCCAGCGGATCGTCGGCGGCGACCTCGTCGAACACCGCCGGCGTCACACACCAGCCGGGGCCCTGCGCGACGCCGCCCACCCGCAGCCGGGCGCGGCTCTGGGCCTGGGCGATGACCCGCTGCAGCCGCTCGTGGCTCTCTGCGTCGATCACCGGGCCCACCGCGACGCCGGGATCGCGCGGCGCGCCCACCTGCAGGCTGGCCGTCGCCGCCACGAGCCGTCGCACGAAGTCGTCGTGCTGCCCGTCGAGCACGATCACCCGGCTGCACGCGCTGCACTTCTGGCCGGCGTAGCCAAAGGCGCTCTGCACCACCCCCAGCACCGCCTCGTCCAGGTCGGCGTCATCGTCCACGATGATGGCGTTCTTGCCGCCCATCTCGCACACCACGCGCTTGAGCCGCGCCTGCCCCGGGCCGGTGATCCCGGCCTGCCGCCAGATGGCCAGCCCCACCGCCTGGCTGCCCGTGAAGGCCACGGTGTGCACCGCGCGGTGGGCCACCAGGTGGGCGCCGACGGTCTCGCCGGGGCCGGGCAGGCACTGCAGCACCCCGGGCGGGGCGCCGGCGTCGAGCAGCAGCTGCGCCAGCTTCAGGCCCACCACCGCGCTCTGCTCGGCGGGCTTCATGATCACGGCGTTGCCGGTGACGAGCGCCGCCACGGTCATGCCCGCCAGGATCGCCAGCGGGAAGTTCCACGGCGCGATGACCGCCGCCACCCCGCGCCCCTCGTAGAGCAGGTGGTTCAGCTCGCCCGGCAGGTCGGGCTGCAGGGCTGTGGGCGCGCCGAGCTTCAGGGCGAGGCGGCCGTAGTACTCGCAGAAGTCGATGGCCTCGCAGACCTCGCCGTCGGCCTCGCGCCAGGGCTTGCCCACCTCGCGCACCAGCAGCGCGGCCCAGGCGTCGCGATCGGCGCGCAGGCGGGCGGCGGCCTCGAAGAGCACGGCCACGCGGTCGCGCCACGGGCGGTCCCGCCACGCGGGCCAGGCGGCCTGCGCGACGGCCAGGGCGGTGTCCACGTGACCCACGCCGGCCTGGTGCACCGCGCCGATGACCGTCTGGCCGTCGGCGGGATCGAGGCTGGGCACCACGTCGCCCGTCGACACCGCGGCGCCGTCGATGAGGGGCCGCCAGGCCTCGCCGAGGCCGCGGGACACCGCCTGCAGGGCGGCGGCGAAGGCCGCCCGGGGCGCTGGCCGCCGTAGCTCCCGCAGGGGCTCGTTCACAAAGGGTGGCGGGCTGTCGACGGGCGTGCGGGCCAGGGGCTGCGGCCGCAGGAACGGCTCGCGCCCCACCGCCACGGGCGCGGCCAGCAGCCGATCGGCGTCCACCTGCTCGGCGAAGCCCTGGCGCAGCCAGCCCTCGTTGCTGGTGTTCTCGAGCAGCCGCCGCACCAGGTAGGCCATGCCCGGGATCAGCTCGCCGACGGGCGCGTAGACCCGCACCCGGTGGCCGCTCGCCGCGCAGGCGGCCTTGATGGGCTCGGCCATGCCGTACAAACACTGGATCTCGTAGCCCTCGCGGGGCACGCCGTTGGCCTCGGCGGTGGCCATGGCGAAGGCCAGGCTGCGCACGTTGTGGCTGGCGATGGCGGGCCGCACGTGGGCGTGGTTGGCCAGCAGCAGGGTGGTGCAGCGCTCGAAGCAGGCGTCGCTGTCGGCCTTGTCGAGCCACACCGGCGACGGCCAGCCCTCCTGGTGGGCGTGCACCGTCTCGTAGTCCCAGTACGCGCCCTTCACGAGCCGCACGGTGATCCGCCGGCAGGCGACGGTGCGGGCCCACTGGATGAGCGCCGCGAGGTCGGCCTCGGCGTCGCGCAGGTAGGCCTGGATGACCACCCCGGCGTGCTCAAAGTCGGCCAGGCGCGGGTCGGCCATGACCCGCTTGAAGAGCGCCAGCGTGATGTCCTTCAGCGCGTAGTGCTCCAGATCCAGGTTCACGAACACGCCCCGCTCGCGGGCGCGCAGGAACAGCGGCAGCAGCCGCTCGGCCGCGCGCTCGACGCTGCGCTCCAGATCGAGGGGATCGAGCTGGCTGTTGAGGGCGCTGACCTTGATCGACACGTTCACCGCGGGGATGGGCCCGCGGTCATCGCGGTCCAGCAGGGGCGCCTCGGGCCAGCCCTCGGCCTCGTCGGCCAGCGCGTCGATGAGCGCCGCGTAGCGACCCACGAAGGCCTCCGCCTCGGCCTCGCTCACCACCGCCTCGCCGAGCAGGTCGACGGTGAAGGCCAGCCCCTGCTGGCGCAGGGCGCGCACGGCCGGCACGGCGTCGGCGGGGTCGCGGCCGGCGATGAAGCTGCGGGCCATGCCCTCGAGGTTCTTGGCGATCTGACCGGCGGCCACCCGCATGGCCAGCCGCGACAGGTTGGCGCCCTTCAGCAGCAGCTTGATGGGGGTGGGCACGCTCAGCCCCGGCCGCAGCAGGTACTCGCGCATGTGGCGGCCGATGGCCTCGGGGCTGTCGAGCACCGGGAAGACGTCCACGAAGCGGAACATCTCGGTCTTGAAGGCCGGATCGCGCATGGCGCGCTCCATGATCTGCCCGCTCCACCAGGCCTTGTTGAAGATGCCGGGCGTGTGGCCCGCCAGCTCGGCCAGCAGGGCGTCGCCGAGGGCGCGCACCCGTGTCTCGTGAGGGATGGTCACCGGGCACCTCCACCGAATGGAATGGCTGTGCATGTCATCGGCGCCCGCGGGAAGTGAGTTGACGGGGGGTCGCGTCGCTCCGAGAATCCCACCATCCGCTCGCGATGCGTCCCGTGCCCGGTGAATGCGCCCCGGGTGCCTCCGTCGTGCGCCCGGTTCCACAAACGGCCCCTCGACGGAGCTCATCCCATGCGTACCCTGACCTCTCTGCTGGCGGTCGCCGGCTGCCTCGCCCTCGCGTCCCCGGCCCTGGCGCAGGACGCCCTGAAGACGGCCCCGGCCGACGCCTTCGCGATGATCCACGTGGACGTGCAGGCCGTGCTCGGCAGCCAGCTCTTCAAGGATCTCGCCGGCCCGCTCCAGGCGAGCCCCGACTACCAGGAGGCGCTCAAGGAGATGAAGGCCAAGGGCAACTTCAACCCCGAGAAGGACCTGTCGGCCATCACGATCTACGTGGCTGAGGGCGCCAAGGGCGGCAAGCCCGTGCCCACCGTCGTCGCCCACGGCACCTTCGACGCCAAGACCATCATGGCGATGGGCTCGAAGGAAGCCGGCATGACGCAGAAGACGGCCGGTGGCGTGAGCTACCTGCTCAGCGCCAAGGACAAGATGGGCCTGGCCATCACCAAGAACACCGCCGTCATGGGCAGCGAGGCCCACCTCCCCAAGGCCATCAAGGGCGCCGGCGGCAACGCCAAGCTCGCCAGCCTCGCCAAGGGCGTCAAGACCGGCGACGCCATCTGGTTCACCCTCAACATGCCCGCCAGCATGATGGCGCAGCTGCCCAGCAAGGACCCGAACGCCAAGGCGCTGCGGAGCGCCCGCGGCAGCCTCAGCCTGGCCAACGGCGGCATGGGCCTGTCCTTCATGATCGGCATGGCCGACAAGGCCGCGGCCGGCAACGTCACCAAGCTCCTCAACGAGCAGCTCAGCAAGGCGGCGGGGGATCCCGCGGCCGCCCAGATGGGCTTCGCCGACATGATCAAGAAGGCCAAGGTCGTGCAGAAGGGCAACGACATCGTCCTCGACCTGGCCCTGGGCGCCCCCGAGATCCAGAAGCTCAAGATGCTCATGGGCATGATGATGATGGGCATGGGTGGCCAGAAGGCCGCGCCGGGCGCCCCCGGCAAGTGAGCCCCCCCCGGCGGCTGAGCCCCCGGCTCGCCGCCGCCCCCGCCCTGGGCGGACCCCTCCCGACTTTTTCCGGTCAGGCCGTGACACACACCGGCCGCCCCGCCTCACAGGCCGTCGAGTGAATCACGACGCGCCGTCCCACGCTGACGACCTGACCTACGCCCGGGCGCTGGCCCAGGGTGAGCCCGCCGCGGTGCTGCGCTTTGAGCGTGAGGATCGCCGGGTGGTCCGGCACGCGTTGGGGCGCGCCCTCGCCCGCTGGCGGCCGGAGACCCCCGTTGAGCCCGACGACCTCGTACAGGACTTCGTGGGCCACCTCTTCTCGGATGGGGGGCGGCGGCTGCGGACCTACCAGGGCCGCTCGGCCTTCCGGGGCTGGCTCTACACCGTCGCCCTGCGCTTCTTCCAGCGCCAGCTCGCCCGCCGTCGGCACGATCGGCGCGGCGACGAGGCGGTGCTCGCCCGGCTGCCCAGCGACGCCGAGGATCCCGAGCAGGCGGCCGCCCGCGGCGAGCGCGCGGCCGCCGTGCGCGCCCTCGTGGCGAGCCTGCCCGCCGAGGATCAGCTCCTCGTGCGGCTGTTCTTCATCGATGGCCTCAACGCCAGCGAGGTGGCCCGCACCCTGGGAGCGGGCCGGTCGGCCACCCGCATGCGCAAGATGCGCCTGCTCGAGCGGCTGCGCGCTGTGCTGGAGCCGGGGGAGGCGCCATGAGCGCGGCTGATCCCACCGAGGTCGCCCTGCGTGGGCTGCGCCTGCGGCTGCCCGCCGTGGGGGCGCACCTGAGCGACGAGCGGCTGGCCTGCCTGGCCGAGGGCGCGCCGCGCACCGACGCCGAGGCCGCGCACCTCGCGGGCTGCGACGACTGCGCGGCGGTGTGGGTGTTGCTCGCCGATGGGCTCGCGGGCCTCGCCGACGATCTCGCCGAGGACCGGGCCGCAGGGGCCGATGACCCGGCCGCAGGGATCGGGGCCGCTGAGGGGCCGGCGTCACCGGCGGCGCTCACCCGGCCCGGCCTGGGCGCCCGCCGGCCGGCGCCGCGCTGGGTGTGGCCCACGGTGCTGCTCGCGGGCGTGGCGGCTGCGGCGCTGTGGGGCCTGCGCCCCGCGCCCCCTGCGGCCCCCGAGCCGGCGGCGGCCGCGGACGCCCTGGACGTTGGCCTGCCCCTCGCTGTGCCGGATGCAGGCCTGCCCGACGCAGGCGTGCCGGACGCCGCTGCGCCAGACGCCGCTGCGCCAGACGCGGGCGTGCCAGACGCCGCTGCGCCAGCGGCCGCCCCACCCGATCCCGCTCCGGCAGACGCCGGGGGCGCGCTCCACACAGAGACCGCGGGCGCTTCGGCCGGGGCCGTGGCGCCGACGCGCACCGCCCCCGCGGCGACCGAGCCGCCGGCCCCTCGCCGCCGGCCGATCCCGCGCCCCGTGGCGGCCAGCCCCGCCAGCGCCCCGATGCGGCCCGCAGCGCCCACGGGCCACGGCGGCCTCACGGGGGCGGGCGGGCAGACGGCCGTGGCGCGGCGCCCCATCAACGGCCCACCCCGGGGCTATGGCTACCTGCGGCTCACCGCCAAGCCGCCCGCGCGGGTGTTCGTGGACGGCAAGGCGGTGGGCTGGACGCCCGTACTCGACTACCGGCTGCCCGAGGGCCCGCACGACGTGCGCATGGTGTACGAGAGCGAGCTCGCGGCCACCCCCGAGCAGCGGCTGCGCGTCATCATCGAGGCCGACCGGATCTGGAAGGTCGTGCGGAACAACCAGCGCCGCGCCCGCCCCTGACCGCCGGCGGGCCGAGGGGTCTACGGGCCCCAACCGCGTGGGGTCCACAGGCCTCGCCCCGCCGGGGTCGCCTGCCCTCAGTGGCCGCGGGCCTTCGGTTTGCCAGCGGTGGCGTCTGTTTGGCATTGTTGTTGCTGCGCCGGGGGCGTACCGGTCCGTCCCGGAGCGTTGACGGGGTCGAGGAGAAGTCGGGTGATTCGTCCATTCATCACCGTGTCGTGCGCCCTGGGGCTGACCCTCGCCGCGCTGCCTGCATCGGCCCAGATCACGCCGTTCGCGAACCGCGTGAACGACGGCATCAACCGGGGCCTGGACTACCTGCGCGCCCAGCAGAACGGGAACGGCGGGTGGGGTGAGGCGACAGGCCTCGCCATGCTCACCTTCCTCGAGAAGCGGGCCAGCGCGGACTGGAACTCGCCCGCCGTGGGCTACGTCGGCATGGATCTCGCCGACCAGGAGCGGGCCCGCAACGCCGCGCGCTACTGCATCAACAGCGTGCCGGGCTTCGATCGGGCCGAGACGCCCTCGTCGTACGCGTCCGGCGCGTGCCTGATGGGGCTGAGCCTGTACCTCGTCACGGGGGGCCCCGACGACGTGGGCGGGGTCGTGCCCGTCAGCCAGGCCGTGGCCAACGGCGTCGCCTCGCTGCGCTCGACCCAAGGCAACTCGGGGGCCAACCAGGGCGGCTGGAACTACACCAGCGCCGGCAACGACGGCGATCTGTCGACCACGCAGTTCTCGATGGCCGGCCTGTCGGCGGCCTCGGCGCTGCGGCCCGACGCCGACGACACCCTGGGGCGCTCCGCCGACTTCGTGCGCAACGCGCAGAACGGCGACGGCGGGCACAAGTACCGGGGCGGCGGCAACTACCGCTCCACGAGCGCGATGACGGCCTCTGGGGCCTGGTGCTACAAGCTGGCGGGCCTGCCCACGGGCGACGCGCGGCTGCAGCAGAGCATGACCTGGCTGCGCAACAACTACAGCTACGACTCCATCATCACGATCAACAACTGGAAGTCGCAGTTCTACTACCTGTGGGCGGCGGCGAAGGCCCTCGAGGTCACCTCCGACGATGGCAGCGGCAACTTCATCTTCAGCGACAACATCGGCGGCGCCCGGGACCCGGCCGGCGACGGCTTCCCCGAGGAGTCGCCCCGCTGGTACTACGACTTCGCCTGGTACCTGACCAACGTGCAGCAGGGCAACGGGGCCTTCTGCCCGGGCAACAACTGCTGGAACGCCATCTCGGCCACGGCCTTCTCGATCCTGGTGCTGCAGCGCTCCCTGGGGGGCGTGTGCATCGTCGATGACGACCTGGACGGGCTGTGCAGCACCGAGGACAACTGCCCCGAGGTGCCCAACCCCGATCAGGCTGACGCCGACGGCGACCAGATCGGCGACCTCTGCGACAACTGCCCCAACGTGCCCAACCGCGACCAGATCGACGAGGACGCCGACGGCACCGGCGACGCCTGCGACGAGATCGTGTGCGTGCCCGACGGGCTGCCCGATCTGTGTGACGGCCTCGACAACGACTGCGACGGCCGCATCGATGAGGGCCCCGACGGCGCCAGCCCGGTGCCCCCCGGCCCCTGCGCCACCGGCGACGCCGGCATCTGCGCCGCCGGGTCGCCCCAGTGCCTGAACGGCGCCATCGTGTGCGTGCCCAACACCGACCCCCAGGCCGAGATCTGCGACGGCCTCGACAACAACTGCGACGGCACCATCGACGAGGGGCTGGTCAACAGCTGCGGCCTGTGTGGCGAGGAGCCGGTGGAGGCCTGCAACGGCATCGACGACGACTGCGACGGGGTCATCGACGACGACGCCGTGTGCCCCGGCCTGCAGGTGTGCTTCGCGGGCGAGTGCCGCGACCCCTGCGAGGGCAACGAGTGCATCCAGGGCGGGCAGTACTGCAACGCCGAGCTCAACCTGTGCCTGGCCCCGTGTGACGGGGTCGAGTGCCCCTTCGGCGAGCTGTGCAACGACATCAACGGCCAGTGCGAGGACGTGTGCGGGGCCGTGGACTGCGCGGCGGGCCAGCGCTGCTTCGAGGGCGCCTGCGTGCCCGACACCTGCCTGTCGACGGGCTGCCCCGACGGCAGCGTGTGCAACGGCGTGGAGTGCGTGCCGGACCCCTGCGCCAACGCCGACTGCCCGGCCGGCGAGTTCTGCCGCGGTGGCCAGTGCATCCCGAGCTGCGCCCGGGTGAGCTGCCCGCTCTACCAGCGCTGCATCGACGGCGCCTGCGTGGCGGACGACTGCGGCGGCGTGACCTGCCCCGAGGGCCAGGCCTGCGTGGGCGCGGGCATGTGCGAGGCCGATCCCTGTGCGGGCGTGCAGTGCGGCGACGGCGAGACCTGCGTGGCCGGCGTGTGTGAGTTCGACGGCTGCATCGGCATCGACTGCCCGCCCGGCCAGTACTGCGAGGTCCAGCAGGGCCGCGCGCAGTGCCTGGGCGGCGAGCCCCCCGCCGAGCCCCAGCCCCCCATCGGTGGCATGGGCGGCAGCGGCGGCATGGGCGGCATGGGCGGCGGCGCCGGTGGCGCGGGCGGCGACGGCGTCGAGGTCGACGCCGGGATCATCGTGAACAGCGACATGGGCACGCCGGGCCCCGGCAACGTGTCGGAGGACCTGCCGGCCGAGGGCTGCTCGTGCGACGTGGGCGGCGACGCCCCGACCGACCCCCTGGCGTGGCTGCTCCTGCTGCCCGCCGTCGGCCTGCTGCGCCGCCGCCGCCGCGGCTGAGCGGCCCTCGGGCCGGGCTCGGCCCATCGGCCCGGCAGGCTCTGCTCCCCTGACGGCTCTGATCACCGCCCGCGACGCGGGCGAGTGACCGCGCGGCCGTCGCCCCTCGACCGGATCGCCCTCGGCCATCGTCCGCAGGCCCGCGCCCGGCATGTCGCCGGGTGGGTCGCCGCGCGCGGCGTGCCGCCACCGCTCGGCGGAGGCGCAGGAGGCTGCCATGGACACCCACACCCCCCACACCCACACCCACGGTCATGGCCCCGGCTGCGGCGCCGGCGCGGAGGCCCAGTGCGTCTGTATGCGCTGCGGCGCCGAGGTGGCCCACGTCGCCGGGCAGCCCTGTCGGCGGGTGCGCTGCGCGGCCTGTGGGGCGGCGCTGCTGCGCAAGGGGTCGCGTCACCACCAGCAGGCGCTGGCGCGGCAGGCCGCGAAGGCGGCGGAGGACGCGGGGCGGTGAGCGCCGCGGGCCGAGCCCACGCGCGCTGAGGCGTCGGCTTCCAGGCGTCACGGGCGGGGGCGCCCGCCAGCAGGCCTGTCAGGGCCCGCTGTGGATCGCGAAGGCGCCGTCCGCGCCCGCCACCAGCAGCCGCCCATCATCGAGGATCGCGCAGCGGTGCCAGGCCGGGGCGTCGGCGTCGGGGGCGATGTTGGTCCAGGTGTCGCCGCCGTCGGTGGACTCGAAGACCAGGCCGCCGCCCCGGCGCCAGGGCTGGCGCTCGCCCACGGCCACGATGCGGTCGCCGCGCAGGCACACGCCGCGGAACCACGAGGCGCCGCTCACCTGGCCGGCGACGTCGGGCGCCGCCCAGGCCTCGGCGTTGAAGGCGTCGGTGCGGCCCACGAGCACCAGCCCCCGATCGGCGTCCTGGTCGACCCCCACCGCCACCAGCCGCTCGCCGTCCACGGCCAGGGCCCAGAGCTCGCCGCTGATGGCCTCGCCCAGCGGGCGCACGGGGGTGAACAGGGAGTCGCTGCGGTCGGCGCCGATGGGGGGCAGGAACACCGTCGGCGGCTCGGCGATGGTGCTGCCCACGGCGTAGAACCTCTCGCCGTCGGTGGTCAGCCCCAGGATCTGGTGGCCCAGGCCGTCGCTGCTCCAGATGTCGCGGCCGCGGAAGAGCACGCCGTCCTGGGCCCGGTACACCAGGGCACCCCCGGTGAGGGACTCGGCGATGGCCTCGCCGGCGTCGGTGCGGGCGAAGTGGCCCACGTGGAAGGACTCGTTGACCTGCACGGTGCGGGTGTGGAGCGGCGTGATCGTGCCATCGGGCGCGCGGTGCACCACCACGTCCCGCGAGGTGGTGTGGATGCACGCCAGGTACAGGCCCCCGTCCGGCGCAGGATCGATGTCGTTGACGCGCCAGGCCTCGAAGCCGCCGATGGGCGCCCAGGTCACGCCCTCGTTGGTGGTGCGCCACAGGCCCTTGCCGTCGGCGCCGGTGCCGCAGCCGACGTAGATGGTGCCATCGGCTGCCGGGAACAACGCCTCGCTCGTGCGGGCCGGGCAGGGGTGCGGGCGCAGGGTCCACGGGCCGGCGGCGGGCAGGCCGGCGTCGGTGTCGCCCCCGAGCGGATCGTCATCGAGGGGGCAGCCCGACAGGGTCAGGCACGCGAGGGCAGCGACGAAGGCACGCATCGGGCCTCTCCTGAGCGGTCGGGGTGCCCCAATATAGCGGGTCGCCGGGGTCGGCGCGCGAGGGCAGGCCGCTTGGGTTGACTCAAGTGGCGCCTGTCGCCTACGAACGCGCCGACCGGGGACGCCCCCGGGGGACCATCTCAATCGGGGGAGAACGATGAAGCACCTGGCCTTCTTCTTTGGCGCCGCGCTCGCGGCTTCGGCCTGTACCAGTGGCGGTGGCGGCAGCAGCAGCGGGACCTCGGGTCTCGGTGAGGACTGCACCCGCACGGCGGACTGCGAGACTGGGCTGATCTGCCAGGGCGGGGTGTGCACCCCCGAGGCGGATCAGGGCGGCCTGGGCGGCGCGGGCGGCGTCGGCGGCGCCGGCGG
>JAUHVS010000022.1 GCA_030424955.1 bacterium
CGACTATTGGGACGAGCTCGACGCCGACGACCGGGCGCCGCTCGAGTCGCTGATCGTCTACTTCGCCCGCGTCGCCCGCAAGCTGGCGCTCTGACGGGGGCGCCGACGCCGGCCCCGGGCCCATCACGAGGCGGATCCGAGCGATGAATCCGGACTTTCTGCGCCGCCGGGCCTTGATCCTGCGGGCGGTGCGGGCGTTCTTCGACGCCCGCTCATATGTCGAGATCGAGGCCCCGATCGCGGTGCGCTCGCCGGGTATGGAGCCCCACCTCGACGCCTTCGAGCTGCGCTCCCGCGGGCCGCGCCGCTACCTGCACACCAGCCCCGAGTACGCGCTGAAGCGGCTGCTGGGCGAGGGGCTGACCGACCTCTACAGCCTGGGCCCGTGCTTCCGCGACGAGCCCCCCTCGCCCACCCACAGCCCCGAGTTCACCATGCTCGAGTGGTACGCCACGGGGCTCGACCTGCACGGGCTGATGACCCAGACCGAGGCCCTGGTGCAGGCCACCTGCGAGGTGGTCTGCGGCGGCCACGTGACCCCGGGCGGGGTGGATCTGAGCGGCCCCTTCGAGCGCCTGACGGTGCAGGCGGCCTTCGAGCGCCACGCCGGGGTCGATCCCTTCGCGCACCCCACCGCCGACGGCCTGCGGGCCGCCGCCCGCGCCGCGGGCGTGGCGGTGCCCACCGACAGCCCGGCCTGGGACGACGTGTTCTTCCAGATCCTGCTCAACGCGGTGGAGCCCGCCCTGGCCGAGGGCCCGCCGGTGTTCCTGTGGGGCTGGCCCGCCAGCCAGGCCGCCCTGGCGCGGCTCGACCCCGCCGATCCCCGCCGCGCCCTGCGCTTTGAGCTGTTCATCGACGGCCTCGAGCTGGCCAACGCCTTCGACGAGCTGACCGACGCCGCCGAGCAGCGCCGGCGCTTCGAGCAGGACCAGGCCGACCGCCGCGCCCTCGGCGTGCCCGTGCCCCCCATCGACGAGGCGCTGCTGGCCGCGCTGGCGCACCTGCCGCCGACCAGCGGCATCGCCCTGGGCGTGGACCGCCTGGTGATGCTGCTGCTCAACGTGTCCGATCTGGCCGACGTGAGGGCCCAAGCGTGGTGATCACCCCCGATCAAGACGGCGTCGTCTGGCTGCCCGAGTGCGCCAGCACCAACGACGAGGCGTGGGCCCGCGCGGCCGATCCCGCCGTGCAGGGCGTGGTCGCCCACCGCCAGACCGCCGGCCGTGGCCGCCGCGGGCGCGCCTGGACCTCGCCGCCGGGCGCCGGGCTGTTCCTGTCGTGGATCGCCCGGCCGGGCTTCCCCGCGAGCGACGGCGGGGCCCTGCCCCTGCTCGCCGCCGTGGCCGTCGCCGAGGTCGTCACCGCCTGCGGCGCGAAGCCCTGGCTCAAGTGGCCCAACGACGTGTGGATCGGGGGCGCCAAGCTCGCGGGCGTGCTCACCGAGGCCCGCACGGACGGTGACGGCTGGTCGGCGGTGGTGGGCATCGGCCTGAACCTGCGCACGCCCCCCGACGGCTGGCCTGCGGATCTGTCGGCGGTGGCCCTGGACGCCACGGGCGCCGAGGTGCCCGAGCCCCACGCCGCCACCCGCAAGCTCCTGGCGCGGCTGACCTACTGGCGCACCCAGGTCGAGGCCGAGGGCCTCGCGCCGCTGCTGGCCGCCTGGCAGCGCTGGGCCCCCGCCGAGGGCACGCGGTTCACGCAGGCGGGGCACACGGGCACCTACGCGGGGCTCGCCGAGGACGGCGCCCTGCGGCTCACCCTCGATGACGGCAGCGAGATCAGCATCCGCACCGGCGAGGTCGACCTGGTGCAGCCTGCACCAGCGGCCGCCCCGGTATCGCCCGATCTGGTGCAGCGCGCACCACCCAGCCCGACCCTGGTGCACCACGCACCAGCTGGGACCGACCTGGTGCAGGCCGCACCAGCTGGCCCGGCGGACCTCAACGGATCCCAAGACCCCTGACGCCAACCGGCGCGCCCGCCCGGCGCCCGTGGAAGGAGAGCCGCATGCTGTTGGCCATCGACGTGGGCAACTCCCACACCGTCCTGGGCGTGTTCGACGGCGACGCGATGGTGGGCCACTGGCGCATCGGCACCCGCGCCCGCGAGACCGCTGACGAGCTGGGCGTGCTGGTGCAGAGCCTGTTCCACGCCCCCCGGGGCGGCCTGCCCGCCGGCGCCACCATCGACGCCGCGATCCTCTCGAGCGTCGTGCCGCCGCTCACCGACACCCTCGTGCAGATGGTCGACAAGAGCTTCGGCGTGCGCTGCCGGGTGGTGGGGCCGGGGCTGAAGACCGGCATGCCGATCCTGTACGACAACCCCCGCGAGGTGGGCGCCGACCGCATCGTCAACGCGGTGGCCGCCTATGAGCGCTTCAAGCAGGGGCTGATCATCGTGGACTTCGGCACGGCTACCACCTTCGACGTGGTGACCCCCGGCGGCGAGTACCTGGGCGGGGCCATCTGCCCGGGCATCGGCATCTCGAGCCAGGCGCTCTTCGTGCGCGCGGCGCGGCTGCCGCGGGTGGAGTTCGCGCGGCCGAAGCAGGTGGTGGGCCGCAACACCGTCGACAGCATCAAGTCGGGGCTGGTGTTCGGCTACGTGGGCCTGGTGGACGGCCTGGTGGCCCGCATGCGCGCCGAGGTGGGCTTCGACTGCACCATCGTGGCCACGGGCGGGCTGGCGACGAGCATCGCGTCGGAGTCCGACACCATCGAGCACGTCGACGAGATGCTCACCCTCGACGGCCTGCGCCTGCTGCACAGCCGCAACGGCTGAGGCCAGCGCCCGAGCTCAGGGCGCCGGCACCGTCACGGTGACCGGGCCGTCGCCCGCCGGCAGGGGCAGGTCGAGGCGGCCGTCGGCCCACACGGCCCCCGCGGCGGGCGCCCCGTCCACCTGCGCCGCCGCCCCCTCGGGCAGGCCCCACGCTTCCACCACGAAGCCCTCGCGGAACACGTCGCCCGGCGTGAGCGTCACCCGCCAGCCCTCGGGGCCCTGCGCCTGCGCGATGACCGTGCCGTCGTAGAGCCGCAGCCGGGCCTCCCCCTCGACGGGCGGCGCGAGGCGCACGTGCAGCGGCCCCACGCGGTCGTCGAAGCTGTCCACCCGGTCGGGCTCGGTGGTGGGCGCCAGGGTGTCGATGGTGGGGCGCAGCAGGGGCACGATGCCCCCCGCCCGCAGGAACAGCGGCAGGGTGCCCAGGGGGGCGTCCACCTGCGCGTCGCCCGCGCCCGCCGCCACGTCCCGCGGCGCGCCCGTCCACCAGTCGAACCAGCGCCCCGCCGGGAAGCGCACCGCCCGGGCCCGCGCGCCGGGCACCATCACCGGCGCCACCAGCAGATCCTCGCCGAAGAAGTAGGCGTCGTCGGGGTGGTGGTCGAGCTCGGGGTGCTGCAGGCCAAAGGGCCGCGTGAGGGGCCGGCCGCTGTCGGCCAGCCCGTGGGCCAGCGTCCACGCCAGGGGCCACAGCCGCAGGTGCAGGCGGGCGTAGATCCGATACAGATCGAGCACTTCTGCGTCGAAGCCGTTGGCGGGCGTGGGCTGCCAGGGCACGTCGTTGCAGCTCGTGCCCACCTGCATCACCGACGACAGGGCGGTCTGCTCGAACCAGCGCACGAACGTCTCTTTGCTGGGCGGGCAGTGCCGGTAGCCGCCGGTGTCGCTGCCGTAGAAGGCGAAGCCCGATGCGCTCAGGCTCAGCCCGCCGATGAGGGACGCGGGCAGCCCGCCGGTCGCGGTGTAGGTCTCGCCGGAGCGGGGGTCCACCTGCGCGCTGCCGCGGGTGGCCAGGCTCGAGTCGAGGTCGCCGGGCCAGATGATGACGCCGTTGACCTGGTCGCCCGGCAGGCCCGTGCGGGTCAGCAGGAAGCCGCCGTCGGGGGGCAGCGTCTCGGCGAAGACCTGGTGGTAGAGCCGCTGGTAGCCCACGTGCATCGTGCGCTCGGTGGAGCCGTCGAAGAAGCGCCAGCGGTTGCGCACCCGCCCGAGCCCCGGCACCACGTCCTGCACGTAGTCCAGCTTGTAGCCCTCGACGCCCATGGCCGTGTAGCGCCGCACCAGATCCTGCCACCAGGCGTAGGCGGCCGGGTTCGTGAGATCCACCGGGCGGCCCCAGTTGTTGACGATGGGCCCCACCTCGGGCGGGTAGTAGCCGTTGGCCTCGGCCTCGGCGTGCAGGGCGGCCGTCGCGGGCTGGTCCTCGCCCACATAGCTCGTGTGCCAGAGCGCGAAGCGCAGCCCCAGGGCGTGGGCGCGGTCGATCATGGCCTGCGGCGCGGGGAACTGCTCGGGGTGGAAGTCGAAGCTGCTCACCCCCGAGGCGTAGGGGCGGTCGATCCAGATGCCCGTGGTGGCCAGATCCAGGGTGCGCAGCGACTCGATGTCGTCGAGCACCTGGGCCTGATCGTCGTTCTCGTCGCGCCAGATCCACGGGCCCAGCGCCCACGCGGCCGGCAGCGTGGGCGTGCCCGTGACGGCGTAGTAGCCCTTGATCAGGTCCAGGGGGTGCGCCGCGGCCAGCAGGGTGAAGCGCAGGCCATCGGCCGAGAACTCGCCGGTGCCGAACACCGCGTCGATCTGGTCGGCGGCCTCGGTGGCCACGGCCATGGCGCCGGGGTACTGGCTGTCGACGAACACGCCCCAGCCCGTGGTGCCCAGCAGCAGCGGCACCGGCACGTTGACCTCGTTGTTGGCGCTCTCGATGTCCAGGGCCAGCTCGAGCTGCAGGGCGCGCAGGTGCCCGCGGTGGTTCAGCGTGTCGAAGACCTCGCCCAGGCCGTAGAAGGCCTCCTCGGCGTCGCCGTGCAGGCGCAGGCCCAGGTAGACGACGGGCGCGTCGGCGGGCGGCGTGAAGTGGCCGTCGATGCCGTGGGCGCCCACGGTCAGGCGGGCGGTGCCCGTGCCCAGCGCGCCGAAGTCCAACGTCAGCGTCACGGCCGCGCCGTCCCCATCCACCGCCGCCGTGACCGCCTCGGGGCTCACCCAGCGCAGGCTGCGGGGCTGGTAGACCGGCGGCGTCTGCAGGGCCGAGTACGGGTTGTAGTGGAAGCTGGGATCCACGGCGTCGGCCACGCCCATGCGCCACGCGGCGGGGGTCAGCCGGGCGCGGGGGGCGCCCTGCCAGGTCAGGCTCAGGCTGCCGTCCGGCGCGATGTGCAGGCCGTGGGCCGCGGGATCGCCCAGCGGGGGCCCGCCGTCGGGGGCCTGGGCGTCCGGCGTAGCGTCCGCGGCGCCATCGGGGCCGGCGTCCAGCGTGCTGTCGAGGGCCCCATCGAGCGCGCCCCGGTCCGGGGCCGCGGCGGGCCCGTCGTCGTCGCAGCCCAGCCCCGCGAGGGCCAGCCCCGCGCCGCACACCAGCCACCGCACCCACGCCGCGCTCATGCGCCCTCCTCGGTCTCCGTCGGCCGCGCCCCGTCCAGCGCCACCAGGTGCGCCGGCGCGATGAGCCGGTCCAGGCCCCGCCGCAGCGGCACCAGCATCACGATGAACAGCGGGAACAGCAACCGCACGCCCTGGGGCGCGAAGGCCACCACCCAGAACAGCCCTAGCAGCGCCACCAGCTGCACGGCGGTGAACAGGTGCACCCGCTTCAGCGGCACCCGGCGGATGTAGTGGGTGCTGGGGTACAGGTTGGGATCCATGGGCCACAGGGTCAGCCGCTCGACGAACTGGATGCCGCCCAGCGAGCCCACGCCCATGTAGAGGAACAGCCCGTAGAGCACCGCCATGGGGATGACGTGGAACAGGCTCAGCAGCGCCAGCGAGCCGCCCACCAGCAGGTGGATGCTCAGCCCGGTCACCCGCGTCTCGCGCACGTGCACGATGTGCTCGCGGGCCTCGCCGTCGGCGGTCAGCCGCTCCTCGACGGTGGCGAGGCTGCGCAGGTGGGCGAGGCTGCGCACCGTGGCCGCCGTCAGCCACGGCAGCCCGAACAGCGAGCACACCGCCACCAGGGCGCCCACGATCAGCAGGTCCAGGTGGTAGCCAGCGCCCCGGCGCAGCTTGTTGTCGGGGCTGTTCATGATGCGGCCGGTGATGTTCTGGTTGACCGCGATCAGCAGCGCCGCCAGGAGCGCGGGCGCCGCCGCCGCCCCCCACACCCACACCGGCGCCTGGAAGGGATCCACCCACCAGGCCCGCCCGCTGGTGGTGCCGAGCTGCTCGGGGGCCTGCAGGCTGGGCAGGCTCACCGCGGGCAGGCTCAGCGCCACCCCGGTCATCAGGGTCATCGCGATGGCGGGCCCGAAGTCGCTGAGGAACTCGCGCATCCGGCCGTTCAGGTAGCGGCTGCGGCGCATCCGTGACAGCTGGCTGCCGATGTAGAAGGTGCCCAGCGCCAGCAGCAGCGTGAACAGCGCGGTGTCGTGGTTGGCGTCGTAGCTCGCGTCGCGGAAGGCCGCCGAGATGCCCCGCACCGCCTCGTAGATGAAGATGAGCGACATCAGCACCGAGAAGATCTCGTTGGCGAACCGCGTGAAGTAGCGCATCAGCGCGCTCGCGTCGGTGACCGCCAGCAGGGCCAGGAACAGCCCGGTCCACAGCCCGACCCAGGTGTAGGCCGGCAGGAACGCGAGCCCCAGGTCCTGGCAGAGCTGGTACAGGATGCCCGTGAAGATCAGCAGGGGCCCGATGCCCCCCAGCACCACCAGGGGCTGACCGGCGGTGAGCGCGAAGATCACCCCGCCCACCGAGGTGGCCACCAGCATCTCCACCACGCCGATCTCGCCGCCGGTGAACAGGCCCATCAGGCCCCCGAAGGTCACCGCGGGCGCCAGGCAGGCGAAGAACAGGAACAGCGTGGCGCTCAGGCTCTTGGCGTGCAGCCCGTCGCGGAAGTCGGCGCCGTACACCGCCGCCTTGCGCCGCAGATCGTCCATCAGGCCGCCGGCGAAGCGGCCGGTGAAGCGCAGCCCGGGGTCTGCGGTGGTGTCGGCGGGCGCCGGGGGCGCCGCGTGGCGCGCCTCCCAGCCGTCGAGGGCCGCCCGGAGCGCGGCCGCGTCGGGCGCCGCCCCCAGATCGAAGCGCAGCTCATCGTCGGTGGCGAGCCAGGCGATGTGCATCAGCGTGTCGAGGTGCCGATGGGGATCGCCCGGTGGGCCGAGCAGCACGAAGAAGAACCGGGTGGGCACGCCATCGTGGGCGTCCAGGTTCACGCCGTGGGGCAGGCGCCCGAAGAGCACCGTCGGCCCGTCGACCACGCCCTCCAGGTAGCAGTGGGGCACGGCCACGCCGTGCTCCAGCGCGGCCGACGACTCCGCGTGGCGGGCCAGGAGCGCGGCCAGCACCGGCTCGCGGTGCTCGGCCCCCAGCACGCCCTGGGCGATGCCGTGATCGACGATGGCCGCCAAGATGTCGCCCAGGGCCCGGCCGGGCAGATCCAGCAGCGGCCGGTCGGCGTCGAAGGCATCGCGGAGGACGGCGGAGAGGGGCATAGGGCCTTTCGGTCGGGAGAGACGCCGGGGCCGCAGCGCGCGGCGCGGCCCGTGGGGGCCCGGCGTGCGTCAGGCGCCGCCGCAGATCAGGCGCCACCTGGGGCGGTCAGGGGGACCCGGCGGGCCACGTCAGCGGCCGTCCCGGGCCAGCCGGAAGCCCAGGGTGGGGCGCACCTGATCGGCGGGCAGCACCTGGCGGCTCGCGGCGCGGCACTCGATGGGGCCGCTGGCCCAGTGCCCCCCGCGCACCACCCGGCGGTCCACCTCGCCCTCCACCGGGCTGGCGGTCCACTCGCTCACGCCGCCCGCCAGATCCGCCACGCCGTAGGGGCTGACGTCGGCGTTGAAGGCCCCGCAGGGCCCGCGGCTGGGCGCGCCGGGGCGGCTGACGCCCATGTGGCAGAAGGTGGGCTCCCAGGCGTCGCCCCACGGGAAGCGCCGGCCGTCGGCGCCGCGGGCGGCCTTCTCCCACTCATCCTCGGTGGGCAGCCGGTGCACCTGGCCGCTCTGCTCGTTGAGCCACTGGCAGTAGGCCGTGGCGTCGTCGGCGCTCACGCACACCACCGGCCACTGGGGGTGCCAGCGCAGGCCCTGGTCGTCCACCTCGGGGATGGTGACGAGCCCGTCCTCGCCGGTGGGCCACAGCGCGGGGCCCCGGGGCCCGCGGCGGGGCGCGCGGCTCAGCGCCACCTTGGGGCCCTGGGTGCGCGCGAGGTCGTGCAGGAACACCAGGTAGGCCCCGGCGGTGACGGGGTGGCGGGCCAGGAAGAAGTCGTCCACCCACTCCACCCGGGCGGGGGCGCCGAGGGCGGCCAGGGCGTCGCCGCCGAGCCGCGCGGGGCCGGCGGCCACGTGCACGAAGCCCGCGCCCACGATCTGGTCGGGGTACAGCCGCATGCGCAGCCGCACGGGCTCCTGGCGCCCCACGGCGATGGGGATCCGCGCGCCGCTGAGGCCCGGGCCCCGCACCTCGAGCAGGTAGCTGCCCATGGGCAGGGGGAGCTGCTGCGGGGGGCTCGTGAGCCGCTGCGGCTCGGTGGGCTGCAGCACCCGGTGCTGCTCGGCGTAGCGGAACAGCACGGCCTCGAGGCTGGGGTTGAGCCCCTCGAGCGTGAGGCTGCCCTCGCCCGTCAGCCGGGCGTCGTACACGCCGTCGCCGTCGAAGGCGCGCACCAGCGTCTCGTACTGGGCCATCGCCACCGGATCGCCGTCGTCCTCGGCGGCCGCGAAGGCGCTCCAGTACAGCTCGGCCAGGGCCATGCGGGCGGGCCGGTGCTCGCCGTCCACGCCGACCGCCGCGTGGAAGGCCGCGAGGGCCTGCGACAGCGCGCGGCCCGCGGCCAGGCGCGCGGTCTGCTCGGCGTCCTCGGCGGCCCAGGCCTCGGCGCGCTGGTCGCGATCCGCCCACGGCGGCGTGCGCCCGCGCAGCAGGCCCGCGCGGTTCTTGAGCTGGCGGTGTTCCTCGGCGTGCTGGCGGTAGGCGTCGGCGGCCGCGCGGCCCTCGACCATCCAGCGATCGCGCTCGGCGGCGATGCGGGCGCGATCCCGCTCGCCCTCCAGGAAGGCCTCGACCCGATCGGCGACCCACGCCGCGCTGGCCGGCCGCTCCTCGGGGCGCTTGCGCAGGCAGTGCAGGCAGAGCTCCTCGAGGGGGTGCGGGATGTTGCGGTCGGGGGCCCGCTGGCTGGGCGGCACCACCGCGTCGTTGACCACCGCGTCCCGGATGCGGCGGGGGTTCTGGCCGTCGAAGGGCGGCTCCAGGGTCAGCAGCTCGTAGAGCACCGCCCCCAGGCTGTAGATGTCGGCGCGGGGCCCCAGGGCCTTCACGTCGCCGCGGGCCTGCTCGGGGGGCATGTACTGCGGCGTGCCGGTGACCTCGCCGTCGGCGGTGTCGAAGCGGCCCCCCCCGATGCGCACCCGGGCGCTGGGCGCGGGGCCCGCGACCTCGGCGGCCCCCACGGGCTTGGCCAGGCCCCAGTCCATCACCGTGACCTCACCGAACTCCCCGAGCATGGTGTTGTCGGGCTTGAGATCGCGGTGGATGAAGCCCTGCTGGTGGGCGTAGGCGATGGTGCGCGCGATGCGGGCGAACAGGGTCATCAGCCGCACCAGCCCCCACCCGTGGGTGGGCTGGCTGCGCATGTCCTCGACGACGTCCCGCAGGGTGCGGCCCTCGATGCGCTTCATGGCGAAGAACGGCCGCCCGTCCCCCAGCCGCCCCATCTCGTACACCGGGGGCACGCCCGGGTGCTGGAGCTGCCCGGTCACCCGGGCCTCCTCGATGAAGCGCGCCTGCAGGCCGGAGTCGTCGGGGGCGTGCATGAGCTTGAGGGCCACCGGGCGGTCCAGCAGGCGGTCGTAGGCCTCGATGACCTGCCCCATGCCGCCGCGGCCCAGCTCCTCGCCCAGGGCGTAGCGCTCGCCGGCGTCGGCGCGGTCCAGCGCGGTGGTGTCCACCGGCCCGTCGGGCCCCGTGGGGGGCTCGGTGTCGCCCCACGCGGTGGGCGGCGTGGCCAGGCCGTTGACCTCGGCGCCGACCAGATCGGCCGGCGGGCTGACCGCGGTGACGCCCCGCCGCGACGGGGGCGCGGTGCGGCGGTCCGCGGGGCTGACCACGGCGGGCACCGGCGTGGGCACCCCGGGATCGATCCAGGCCTCGGCCCGCAGATCCAGCGGCGTCGGATCCCCCGGCAGGGGCACGTGGGGCGCGGTGTCCCCCGCCGGCGGCTGCGACGGCCGGATGGGCGGGAAGCCGCCGGGGCGGGTGTCGACCACCGAGGGCACCGCCTGCGGGGGCGGCGAGGGCTGCCCTGAGCCCGCGGGCGGCTCGGGGGCCGGGCGGGTGGGCCCGCGGGGCGGGGCGGGGCCCCGGGGGGGCATCGCCAGCGGCACCGTGGCGCGGCCATCGTCGGGCGGCGCGCTGCCCGGGGCCCGCAGGCTGGGCAGCGGGGGCGTCCCACCCAGGGGCGGGAGCGGCCGCACGCTGACCACCGGCGCGGGGCGCGGGGGCAGCATGGGCGGCGGGCGGGCCGGCGCGAAGGCGGGCGGGGGGCGCTGGCCCGGCACGGCCCGCGCGACGGGCGGCGGCAGATCCCGCGGCGTGGGGCGCGGCGCGCCCACCACCGCCGGGCGCGGGGGCCGCGGCTCGTCCTCGAGGTGGTCGATGCTCTCCAGATCCACCGAGTCCAGGGCGAAGGCCTCGGGCACGGAGTCCATGGAGTCCTCCCCCACCAGATCGGGGTCGGAGCCCCCGATGCGGGGCAGGTCGAAGGCGTCGGTGGTGCGCTCGGCGCGGGTGGCGCGGGCGTGCCGCAGGCCCACGCGCTGGGCGAAGGCCTCGGCCTCGGTGGCGTCGATCTGGTTCGCGTCGAGGGCCGCGTGCAGGACCGTGATGCCCGAGGCGCGGGCGCGGCGGCGGAGCTGCACGAGCACCCCCAGCGCGATCCGGCCTTCGCTCTCGAGCAGGCCGAACAGTCGCTCCTCGAGCTTCTTGTCGACCTCGTGCTCTCCCACGCGCTTCTCCCGGACGGGTGACGATGCCCCGGATCAGCCCGAGGCGCGGCAGGCGGTCAGATGAACCCCGGCGACCCGCCGGGCCAGCGCGGGCGTTGCCCGTCGCCGGCCTGTGGGCCGCGCGCGAGGGCGCACCGGCTCAGTCCTTGAACTTCACCGCGACGCACTCGAAGACGTCGTCCAGCGGATCGTGATCAAAGGTGGGCAACTTGTCGTGGCGCCAGTACTGCTCGGCCTCGACCTCGGTGAAGTCCTCGAGGTGCAGCCCCCGCTCGGCCACGCAGGGCACGCCCTCGTCGGTGATCAGCTCGTCTTCGAGCATCAGCCGGCGGGTGATCTTGCCGCCCTTGGCGCGGAGGTAGGCCGCGAACGCAAACCCCAGATCGACCGCGGCGCCGACCACCTCGGTCCCGAGGTCGGCGCTCATGGCGGCGATGGCGTCGGTGTTGCGAACCAACAAGAGGCTGAGATCCGAGAGTACGGCCCAGTCGCCGACCTGCCAGACGCACCAGCCATCAGATCCCAGGGTGCCGCCGAGCTCCTCGGAGTGTTCACGGCAGAACTGGGCGACATCGAAGAACTCTTCAAACCGGGCGGCTTCGTAGGGCTCGCAGCCGTACGCCTTGCAGGCAGCGGCCTTGAGGTTCTCGACGCTCGTCCGCGCAGCGAGCGCAGAGCGGGCACGACTCATCGTCAGATCTCCTCTCGTCTATCGACGGGTGTGGGCGACGCGCGGTGCGACGCACGGGGGGATTTTCGGGCGTCGCGCGCCGTTTGGCAACCTCAGCGGTCGCAGAACTCGCCAGCGAGGCTGCGGCGCGGGGGCCTCAGCGCGGCGTGCAGAAGCCGCCCGCGCCGGGGAACTGCTGGCAGTCATGGTCCCGCGGGCAGTCCTGCGGCGTCGCGCAGCCCGCCAGGCACAGGTTCAGGCGCGGATCGTTGTCGTCGATGGCGCAGGTCAGCGACGGGCACTGCAGGTACTGGCACAGCCCGTTGAGGCAGATCTCGCCGGCCCCCGCGCACTGGGCGTCCTGGGCGCAGGGCGCCGGGTTGGGGTCTTCGTCGGGGCAGCGCAGGCCGGCGAAGGGCACGCAGGCCTTGGCGCCGCCGCCCAGCGGGCTGCAGGCGAACCCCTGGGGGCAGTCGGTCTGGCGCTGGCACAGGCAGGAGCAGTAGCCGCCGTCGCGGCCGTTGGTGGTCAGGCACAGGGCCACGTCGGCCTCGTTGACCCCCGGGCCCACGGGGCACACGCCCCCGCAGAAGTCGATGGCGCCGTCGCAGGTCACGATCTGGCGCACCGCCGGCACGCACAGCCGCTGGTTGCCCACCGCGTCGCACACGGTGCCCGCAGGGCAGCGGGCGCCGTCCACGCAGCTCGCCGCGCAGATGGCCTGCGGGTGGGTCCACGGGAAGGGGTTCAGGTCGGCGCGGATGGGCTGCAGGCACGCGCCGCCGATGCACTCGCCCGGCCGCGGGTTGTCGAAGTCGCAGGGCAGGCCGGTCTCGTTGCCCACGCACACCCCCACGATGGTGCCCGGGGGCGGCAGATCGGGCGGGCCCGGGCAGGCGTTGGTGGGGGGCTGCACCTCGGCGGCCACGCACACGTCGATGCCGGGGCAGGTGGCGGCGGGGTTGGCCGCGGCCAGGTCGCAGCGCGCGGTGCACAGCCGCTGGCCCCGCAGCTTGTTCTCGACGCAGAAGCCGCTCGCGCAGTCGCTGCCCCGCAGGCAGGGATCGCCGTAGGGCCGGTCGCCCTCGGGGCAGGCCTCGCCCATGTCGGCGGGGGGCGCGGCCATGTCGGCGGGCGGGGCGCCCTCGTCCAGGGCGGGGCCCATGTCGGCGGGGGGCGCGGCCATGTCGGCCGGCGGCGCGGTCATGTCGGCGGGGGGCGCGGTCATGTCGGCCGGGCCGGCGCCCTGGTCGACGGGATCGGTGGGCAGCCGGCACTGGCCCTCGACGCACACCTCGCTGCCCGGGCAGGGGGCCAGATCGTCGTCGCAGCGCTCCGCGCCGGGGGGCACGCAGCGGTTGCGCACCCGGTCGCAGACCTCGCCGAAGGGCACGCAGTCCTCGGCGAGGCTGCAGGTGGTGGGGCGGCTGCGGCAGGCGCCCTGGTAGCAGGTCTCGCCCGTCTCGCAGTCCACGGTGTCGCGGCACTCCAGGGTGCACAGCCCCTCGACGCACTGCAGGGGCAGCTCGCAGTCCACGTTGGTGCGGCAGGTGTCGCCGCCGCTGCCCGCGACGTCGTCGTTGCAGCCGGTGGTGGCGAGCGCCCCCAGGGTGAGCAGCGCGAGGCAGGGGGCCCAGGCGCGGGCCAGGGCGAGGCGGAGGGCAGTGTGCACGGTGGCTCCTGTGAGCGAGGGCGGCGGTCAGCCGCCGGGACGCCGCGAGCCTACCACCCCCGGCCCCGTGGCATCACCTCGGCCAGGTCCTCGGGCCAGGGGCTCTCGAAGCGCAGGCGCTCGCCGGTGATGGGGTGGTTGAACATCAGCAGGGCCGAGTGCAGGGCGTGCCGCGGCGCGCCCGGGATGCGCCCGTAGACCTTCTCGCCCAGCAGGGGGCAGCCCATCTCGGCCAGGTGGATGCGGATCTGGTGGGTGCGGCCCGTGCTCAGGCGCACCTCGAGCGCGGCGCGCTCGGCGGTGGCCGCCTGGGTCTCGAAGCGGGTGATGGCCAGCGCGCCCGGCCCCGGCATCGGGCCGGGATCGGGGCTGCGCAGGGGGCGCACCTTGAAGGTGCCGGCGCGGCTGCCGCGGCGGCCCTCGCCGCCGTTGCGCATCAGCATGCTGCTGATCAGGCCGTCGGTCTGGGGGGGCACGCCCTGGGTGACGGCGCGGTAGGTGCGGCGCACGTGGTGGGCGTCCATGGCCTCGCGGAGGCCGCGGGCGGCGTGCACCGAGCGGGCGAAGATCATCAGGCCCGAGGTGTCCATGTCGAGCCGGTGCACCACCTTGGGCCGCGCCGGGCCCTTGAGCACCAGCTGGGCCGCCGCCAGGGCGTTGGGCTCGTCCTCGCGGGTGGGCGCCGGGGTGCTCATCAGGCCGGCCGGCTTGTCGATGATCAGCAGGTGCGGATCGCGGAACACCACCTTGATGCCCTCGGGCTCGGTGCGCCGGGGATCGGGCGAGGCCATGTCGAGGCGCAGGCGCGCGCCGGCGGCCACGCGGGCGCCGATGTCGCGCTCACGGCGGCCGTTCACGGTGACCTTGCCGGTGAAGATGGCGTCGCGGGTCTTGCTGTGGCTCCACCCGAGCTGGGCGCGGACGGCGGCGTCCAGGCGGGGGCTGGCCGCGGCGAGGGTCCATTCTTCGGGCTTCATCGGGGCCTCGGTTTCAGCGGCTCGGCGGGCACCGCGCAGGACGCGGTGGGCGCGGTGGCAGACAGGGCTCGCGGCGCGGCGAGCCGATCGGGGCTGCTATACACGCGCGCTGGCATGGACGCCAGCGCCGGCGGTCAGGGCTGCCAGCGCACGCCCAGGCTGCCCCCCAGGAAACCGTCGGTCTGGCGGGCGGTCACGTAGTCGCGCACCACGTCGCCGCCGGTGACGGGATCGGCGTGGGTGCCGCCGCCGCTGAAGTCGGTCTGCACCCGCGTGTACCAGCCCGCGGCCACCAGTGCCCACTGGCGGTGGAGCTGCCAGGCGACCTCCAGCCCGCCGTACAGGCCCAGGCTGTCGGCGTCGCCGCTGTCCTGCGGATCCTGGCTGACGGACAGGGGCAGGGCCACGCCCCCGCGGCCCGTGAGCTCGATGGGGCCCAGGGTGGCGCCCGCGGTCAGGCCCGCGCTCGCGCCCAGGAAGGTGGTGGTCAAGAACAGCGCGAAGGGGTTGGTGCGCTGGAACGCCTGGCGGAACAGCCACAGCCCGCCGTAGGCGCCCACGAAGCCCGGGCCGATGGGCAGCCGCCCGATGACGTCCAGCTCGAGCTGCTGGGCGTTGGTGTTGATCGAGATCTCGTCGCTGAAGCCATAGGCCGCGTTGGCGGGGATGATCGCGTCGCTGAGCCGCGCGTCGCGGAAGCCCAGTCGGAGGGCCAGGTGCCGGTGGGGGGTGTAGTCCGCCCCCAGCTCGGTGGTGATGGCCGCCGGCGACACTACCAGCTTGCGCAGCGGCGAGTCGGGCTCGATGCCGGCCTGGAAGTCGCGGCTGATGCGCCCCGCGCCGAAGCCCACCCACACCCGCAGGGGCAGGCGGTCGGCGGTCAGCGCCTGGGGCAGGGGCGCCTCCTCGCGGCCCACCGTGCCCTCGCCGCTGCCCATGGTGCGCCCGTCGAGGAACACCCGCCGGCCCTCGGCGTCGTACTGGTAGTTCTGCTGCCGGCGGTCCCGCCCGCCTGAGGCGGCGCGGCCGCGGACGGCCTCCGAGAGATCCACCGCCCGCACCGGCACGAAGCCGCGCACGCCGTTGGCGGTGATCTCGAGCCAGTCCCCCGTCTCGTCGCGGGCGAGCACGTCCACCAGATCCCCGCGGTAGGCCCGGCCCCGCGCCAGGAAGGCGAGGCCCGGGCCGGCGCGCAGCTCGGCGTAGTCCACCTTGATCTTGCCGCGGGTGTTCACCGCCCGGCCCCCTGGCCGCACGGGCACCTGCTGGGCGTGGGCGACGGGCGCGAGCGTCAGCGCCGCCAGCGCGCACAGGCCCAGGCGCCGCGCCGCCGACCTCACTCGCACACCCCGCGCAGGGGCTGCACCGTCGGCACGCAGAAGCTGCCGGGGCCGACGGGGAGCGGCGGCGTGCAGCAGACGAAGTCATCGGGGCAGATCAGCGTGTCGTTGCACGGCATCAGGCAGTAGCTGTCCACCGTGAAGGGGATCGGGCTGCACTGCTCGTCCGGCGTACACTCGCTCGGCAAGACGCAGTTGGGCTCGTTGTCGCCCGCGGGGCCCCAGTCGCTGATGGCGCGGCCGGCGCCGCCGATACACGTCCGGTCCACGCAGCGCTCCCCCGCGCCGCACTGGCCGTCCACGAAGCAGTCCACGCACTGGCCGTCTTCGGGATCGCAGGCCTGCTGCCCCGGGCACGCCACCCCCTCGCAGGGATCGGCGCAGACGCCGGTGTTCAGGTCGCACTGGTCCCCGTCGATGTAGCGCAGCAGCACGCGGAAGCGGCCGGCGGTCTGGGCGGAGTGGCTGTCGACGATCACGAAGATGTCGCGCCCCACGGCGCCCCCCTGCACCACGGCCTGGGCCTTGGCCTGGGTGAAGGGATCCGGCGCGCTCGCATCGTCGTCGTTGCAGGCCAGCTCGGAGTTCTCGACGGCGCAGTCGGTGCGCAGGGACACCGCGGGATCGTAGCCGTCGCCCTCATCGGCGATGACCGTGGCCCGCAGCACGCCGGCGCCCGCCGGCACGCGCACGGCGTACACCCGGTCGGGCCCGGTGCCGCCCAGGCAGTCGAGGGGGCGGTGGTCGTCGTTGGCGCCCTGGGTGGTCCCCGTCACCTCGGCCACGCCGTTCACCAGGTTCACCCGCACGGGGGCCTCGCACGCGGTGTCGGGCACGAAGCCGAAGGGCAGCCGCACCATGCTCAGGGTGTAGGGGGTGGTCACGGTGTAGCCCGCCTGGCCCTCATCCCCCGCGCGCAGCACGCCCACGGCGTAGAAGCCCGAGACGTTGGCGTCGATGCTGCCGAGGATCTGTTGATCGGTGCTCGCCACGGCGGTCAGCCGCTCGATGGCCTGGTTCACCCGGTAGGTGTCGAGCTGCAGGCGCTGGTTGCCCGCCTGGGTGATCAGCGTGACCACCTGCTCGCCGGGCTGCAGCCACATCATGAAGTTGTCGGCGTCCAGGGCCTCGTTGATGGGGCCGACGCCGCCGCAGGCGCGCAGGCCGGTGATGTCGACCTGCTGGCCGATGGGCAGCGTGGGCCGGCCGGCGTCGAAGGCCCGCAGCGCCGGCGGCAGGGCCCCCTGCACGCGGTTGAGCAGCTGGAAGTTGCCGTCGTGCTCGTACAGGTCGGGCACGCAGTCCACGGCCTGCGCGCGCTGCACCTGCACCTGCAGCTGATAGTCGGTGTAGTCGAAGGCCCCGGCGCCGCGCACCCGCACGAAGTAGGGCATGCCGTAGCAGTCGGCGTCGTCGCCGCCACAGAACACGTCGGTGGCGGTGCCATCGGCCAGGGCGCAGAAGCTGGTGTTGGGGTCGCAGAACATCTGCGGCACGGTGTAGGTCAGCGGCTGGGCCTCGGTGGGCCGGCCCAGCAGGCGCGCGCGGCCGACCTCGGGGAAGTCCGGGCCCAGCAGCGACACGTCCAGCGCGTCGGCGCCGTTCACGCCGTTGCCGTGGTTCACGAGGCTGAGGGTCACCTCGTCGCCCTCGCCCAGGAACATGCCGTACCAGTCGGTGTCCTGCGGGCAGATCCAGGCGTCGGCCGTCTCGTCCGCCAACAGCCCCGGCGCCGTGAGCAGCTCAGTGGCCTCCCAGGAGGCGTCGCGGGGCTCCACGGCCGGATCGGGGCACTCGGGGAAGGTCACGTCGATCTCCACCCGGTAGGCCACCTGGTCGAAGGTGCCGCTGGCCCGCACCCGCAGGGCCAGGTTCTGGCCCAGGCGCGCGGCGGCGGCCTGCGGATCGTCGAACACCACCTCGAAGCTGCCCGGCTGGTTGCCCGGCGTGCCCTCGGCGATCAGCCCCCCGGCGGCGTCGAACAGCCCGAACTCGAAGGCGGCGACGTTCGACAGCGGCACCAGCCGCGCGGTGAAGGGCTGGCCCCCGGCGCTGAAGGCGTACCAGTCGATGGGCGAGCGGCCGCACAGCTCGGCGGTGTGCACCAGGCTGGGCGCGGCGCGGCCGGCCCCCAGCAGCGTGGCCGTGCCCACGGTGTCGTTGGGCTCGCTGTCGTCGTCGCGGCAGAAGGTGGCGCAGACGCCGTCGGGCTGGCACCAGTCGCCGTCGGCGCACACCCCGCCGGCGCGGCAGCCGAGGCGGCAGGCGCCGGCGTCACACACGCAGCGGTCCCCCGCGCACAGGGGATCGGCCTGGTTGCAGTCGCGGTCGCGCAGGCAGCCGGCGTCCACGGGGCCGCAGCCGCCGCCGATGATCCGGCCCTCGGCGTCGGCCCAGGCGTTGGGCACGCAGCCGTGGGGATCGCCGCAGTCGTCGGTCGTCTCGCAGCTACCGGTGCAGCGCCCGCCGAGGCAGGCCCCGCTGGCGCAGTCGGCGTCGGCGCCACAGGGCTGGCCGACGCTGAAGAAGCCCTCGCCGGCGGCGCACCAGCGGCTGTGGGTCCGGCTGCGGTTGAGCCACGACGCCGCGCAGATCTCACCCGGCGCGCAGCCGGCGTCGGCGGTGCAGGCGTCCCCGCTGCCGAGGCCCTCGGGCACCGCCAGGCAGACCCCGTGCTGCAGCGCGGGCTGCTCGCCGGCGGCGGCCAGGAAGGGCCGGTCCACGCACACCGTGCCGGCGCCGCAGTCCTCAGAGGCGTCGCAGGTGGGCGCGCACACCAGCCCGCCATCGAGGCCCGCCACGCAGCCCAGGCCGCGGGCGCAGTCGGTGGGGGCATCACAGGCCGCGCCCAGGGCGGCGCCGGCCGGATCGAGCGCGGTGCAACGGGGGTTGAGCTGCACCTCGCCGCCGGCCATACCGGCGCCGTGGGCGAGCCAGGGGGTACAGACCTCACCCTCGGGGCAGTCGCCACCGGCGCAGGCCACGTCGCTCCCGGTGAGCGGGATGCAGGCCTTGGCGGAGCGTCCGCCCTGGTCCACGGCCCCCGGCACGTCGGGCACTGGCACCCCGCGGCAGCTGTGCGCCGCCGGGCACTCCATGTCGTTGTCGCACAGGGCGGTGCAGCGGCCCCCGCCGGCGGTCGCGGCGACGCACAGGCCCCCGCGGCAGTCCTCGTGGGTGGCGCAGGCGGCGCCGAAGGCGGCCCCACCCGCGCCGGGCAGGCCGCAGCGCTGCTCGAGGGCGGCGCCCGGGGCGCCGTCGGCCAGCCACGGCAGGGCCCGGCAGCCCAGGCCCTGGTAGCAGTCGCCGTCGGCCTCGCAGGGGATCGGGCCCGCGGCCGGGTTGCTGGCGGGCGGCAGGCTGTCGGCCACCTCGAACACCAGGCACACGCTCACGGCGTCGGGGCCCGGCACGGCGGGGTCCATGTCGAGATCGGCCTGCAGGTTGGCGGACAGCACCGCCGCGCTGACGCGGCCCTGGCAGCCCGCGGGCGCCGCCGCCCCGTCCACCGCGCAGGCCGCGTCGGCGTCGGTGTAGGCCGCGAGCAGCGCCGCGCGCGGGACCCAGCCCTGCACCACGAGCGCGTCGCTGGTGAGGCCGCCGGCCGCGCCGGCCGCCAGGGCGCCGCGAGCGGTGGCGGCGCGCAGGTTGATCTGCCGGGCGGCCACGTAGCTCGCCCCGTCGCTGTCGGCGTGGAACAGGGGCGAGCCAATGCTCAGGGCGCCGGGCGTCCCCCCCGACAGCACCCCGTCGGCGTAGATCACATCGGCGAGGCGCTCGCGGGCGGTGCCCGCGGGGGTGAGGCTGTCGGGGGCCGGGGCCACCGCGCCGTCCACGGTGAGCGCCCGCAGCCACTCCACGGTCAGCGGGCTGTCGGGGAAGCCCGGCGCCCGCACGATCATGGGGCTGCTGCCCTCGCGGAAGCGCACCCGCAGGCCGGGGTTGAACAGGCCCGCCACGGCGCCCAGGCCGTTGTCGGGCACGCCGTCGCCGGTGAGATCGCCGCACACGGCCTCGCCAAACTCGGCGATGCGCGCGCCCACCACCACGCCGGCCGGCGGGCCCACGCAGGGCGCGCCGTTGTCGACGCGGCCGTCGCAGTCGTCGTCGAGGGCGTTGCAGGCCTCGGCCGCCGGGGCGCCGGGCTCGGCGGAGCAGGTCAGCCCCTGGCCACCGGCGGCGCACACCTGCTCGCCGGCGCGCTCGCACAGGCCCACGCCCACCTGGCAGGCCTCGCCCTTGGCCGGGAACGCCTCGTCGACGCTGCCATCGCAGTCGTCATCGAAGTCGTTGCACGTCTCGGGCTCAGGGTTGACCGGCACGGCGTTGCAGGTGGTGCCGAGGCCGTTGGGGCTGCAGATCAGGCTGCCCGGCGACGGGCACTGGCCGTCGTTGTTGACGCAGGCGTCCCCCAGGGTCGGGAAGGTCTCGTCCACGTCGCCGTCGCAGTCGTCGTCGGCGCCGTTGCAGGTCTCGTCGAAGGCCTCGCCGGGCACCGCGTCGCACACCACGCCGTCCTCGGTGCGGTTGCAGATGGTGGCCCCGGGCCGCTGGCAGGCGCCCAGGCCGTTGGTGCAGGCCTCGCCCAGGGCGTAGCCCTCGTCCACGCTGCCGTCGCAGTCGTCATCGACGCCGTTGCAGGCCTCGACGCTGCCGTCGCCCGCCGTGGCGTCGCAGATCACCCGCTCCCCCGAGGGATCGCACACGTAGGTGCTGGCCCGCTCGCAGGCGCCCGTGCCCACCACGCAGGCCGCGCCCAGGTCGGGGAAGGTCTCGTCGGTGGCGCCGTCGCAGTCGTCGTCGAGGCGGTTGCAGATCTCGGGGGTGGGCTGGACGGTGGTCATGCACGCCAGATCGCCGTTGGCGCACTGCTCGACGCCC
>JAUHVS010000786.1 GCA_030424955.1 bacterium
CCTGCTGGGCCTGCTGGGCACCATCTTCGGCCTGATCGTGGCGTTCTCGAGCGTCAGCGAGGCGGGCGCCGCGGAGCGCCAGCAGGTGCTCTCCGAGGGCATCAGCCAGGCCATGTACACCACCGCCTTCGGCATCGTGGTGGCCGTGCCCCTGCTGTTCTTCCACCACCTGCTCACCACCCGGCAGGAGGCCATCCTGACCGAGATGGAGAGCGGCGCGACGTCTCTGCTGGTGGCCCTGACGGGCGCGGTGGAGCTCGACGCGGACGACGAGCGCCCGACGGCCTGATGGGCTTCGATCGCTGGCGCCAGGCGCGGGACGAGCCCAAAGAGCTCGACCTGATCCCCATCATGAACCTGATGGTGACGCTCATCCCGTTCCTGATGCTGGGCGCGGCCTTCTATCACATCGGGGTGATCCCCACCTCGCTGCCCGCCGAGGCGAGCCAGGCGGCCGCCGCGGACGCCGACGCCATCGTGACCATCAACCTGCAGATCGAGAACGACGGCGCGCTGCAGATCGGCGCCACGAGCCCCACCCTGCCCCCCGAGACCCTGGCGGGCCTCGCCGCGGTCTTGCCGCGGGGGGACAGCGGGCCGGATCTGGCGGGGCTCACCCGGCACCTGGCGGGGGTGAAGGCCCGCTACCCCAAGAGCGACACCCTGCTGCTGCTGCCCGCGCCGGCGGTGGCCTACCAGACCCTCATCGACGTGCTGGACGCCGCCCGGGAGCAGGCCGCGGCCGACGGCAGCCCGCCGACCATCCTGTTCCCGGTGGCGGTGTTCTCGAAGAAGCTGACGGCGCCCGAGGCCGACGCCGGCGTCGAGGGCGCTGAGCCCCTGGCGCCCCCCGGTGATCAGGCCCCCGGTGACGCGCCCGCGCCCGCTGCGCCGGAGGCGCCCTGATGCGACGCCTGCCCCGGCGCAAGCGCCGGCCCACCCTGATGCTCACGTCGCTGCTCGACATGTTCACGATCATCTTGATCTTCCTGATCGTGAGCTTCGACGCCGAGGACTACGACTTCCGGCTCGAGAAGGGGCTGGCCCTGCCGCAGAGCGAGGCCCGCTCGGCCTTCAAGCCCGCGGTGAACGTGGCGGTCACCCGCGACGGGGTCTACATCGAGCAGACGCTGGTGGCGCCGCTCACCGACGGCGAGGCCCCCGAGGCCTGGCACAGCGAGGCGGCCATCCCGCCGGTGGTGGCGGCCTTCGAGCAGGTGATCGCCCGCGCCCAGCAGGCTGAGGCCGCCGCGGGCGTCGAGGCGCCGGCCGAGCGCATCATGATGTTGCAGGCCGACAAGAGCCTGGCCTACCGCACGCTGTACCTGGTGCTGCGATCGGCCCGGCTGGCGGGCATGGACAAGTATCGACTCGCGGTGATGCGGCGGTAAGCTGAGGCGCAGCGGCGGAGGCCCGCCGGGGAGGATCAGGGCGATGCGCGCCATGATCAGCATGTGGGTGGTGTTGTGGGCCGCGCCGTCCGGCGCCCTGGCCGCGCCGCCGCTGCACCCCGCGTCCCCGGCCGCGCAGATCACGGCCCCCGCGGGCCCCGGCGCCTGCAAGGGCCGCCGCAAGAAGGCGCGCAAGAAGCGCGGCGCCCAGACCCCCAAGGCCGCCCAGCCCGCGCCGGCCGCCGCCGCGCCCGGCGCGGCGCCCACCCCCCGCGCCGACGGCGCGCCGGGCACCCTGCGGCGCTCGAACCGCATGGAGTTCGACGCCCGGGTGGTGAAGGGCGAGCGCGCCACCGGCGCGGTGTACCTGTTCCAGCGCGTGCCCCGGCGGCTGCCCCCGCTGGTGACCCTGGCGCCCGATCCCCTCGATCGCATCGTGCGGCCCGTGCTGCACCGCGGCGTCGCCCCCGCCAGCGCGGCCCCCGCCCAGGACCCCGCCCGGTGAGCCAGGATCCGCACGAGCTCGTGCAGCGCGTGGGGGTGCATGGCCCCTTCGATCGCCACATCGCCCGCCGCCCCACCGCCGAGGGCTGGGGCCGGCTGGCCGTGGTGGATCAGCTGCGCGGCACGCCCACCCCCGCGGTGATCGCCGAGCTCGAGCAGGCGACGCAGCGGGTCGCCACCGCCGTGCACCCCGGCCTGCAGCGCATCTACGGCGCCGGCGCCGGGCAGGGCACCGCCTGGATCATGAGCGAGATCGTCGCGGGCGAGTCGCTGGCCTTCCTGCTGGCCCGCGGCCGCCTGTCGGGCTGGGCGCCCCCGCCGCCCCACATCACCGCCGAGATCGTGGCCCAGGCCGCCGAGGCCATCGGCGCGCTGCACGCCCACGGCACGGCCCACGGCCGGGTCGACGCCGCCCACGTGCGCCTGGACTACCAGGGCCGCGTGCGGGTGATGGACACCGTGCCCGCCGCCCTCGACCACGGCGTGGGTACGCCCGACGCCCGCCACGACGTGCACGCCCTCGGGCAGCTCTTCGAGATGGTGGTCGGCGGCGGCCGCATCGAGCGCGTCGAGATGGGCCCCTTCGCCGGCATCATCTCCCAGGCCCTCGCCCTCGACCCCAACGACCGCCCCCCCGACGGCCGCGCCCTGGCCGCGGGGCTGCGCAAGGCCCTGGGCACCCCGGTCAAGGCCAGCGCCCTCAGCAGCTGGATCCGCGACGCCTGCCCCGACCGCCTGGCGGTGTGGCGCGAGGTGCGCACCGTCGTGCGCGGCGCCCAGGTGCCGGCGCGCACGCTCCGTCAGCTCGCGCGGCTGCTGGCCCCCGGCGACAGCGCCGCCCCCGAGGCCGCCCGCGCGCCCCACTACCGCAGCCCGCCGACGGCCCCCGCCGGGCGGCGATCTGCAACTTCGGCTTCGGCGGCAATAACGCGCACCTGGTCGTCGAGCAGTGGCGGGGGCGCACGCCGCCGGTCGCCCAGCCCCCGCGTCGCCCGCAGCCCCGACCGGAGCCGCTGGCCATCGTCGGG
>JAUHVS010000787.1 GCA_030424955.1 bacterium
GCGGAGGCCCGCGCGGCAGAGAAGGCCGCGGCTGAGGCTGCAGCGGCTGAGGCGGCCCCTGAGCCCGAGCCGGCGCCTGAGCCCGAGCCGGCCCCGGAGCCCGAGCCGGCCCCGGAGCCCGAGCCCAAGAAGGCGGAGCCGCCCAAGGGCCTGGGCGCACTGCCCAGCCTGGGCAAGACGCCGGTGCCGAGCGCCAGCGGCGACGAGCCTACGCCGGGCTTCCTGCCCAAGTCCCTCACGGGCGGCCTGGGCTTGAAGCGCGAGGGGGCCAGCAAGGGCAGCCTCTTCGGCGACGTGAACAAGGGGTGGGGGAGCCTCGGCGCCAAGTCGCCGCTGGGCGGCACGGGCACCGGCAAGGGCCTGGGCCTGGGTGGCCTGAGCCGCGGCAAGACCGGCCCGCTGACCGGGCTTGGGAGCCTGCGCAAGCCGGCGGCTGAGGCCGACAAGCCGGCCGACGAGAAGGCCGCCGACGGGCCCGAGGGCGAGCCCAAAGAGTGAGCGCGGATGGCCCCAGTGAGGGGGCGGGGCTCACCCTGCCCCCGCTGTCAGCGGCCATCCAGCGCGGCGCCCGGGCCCTGGCCCGGGGCGCCGAGCGCCTCGCCCACGTCGGCGAGCCCCGCATCGACCTGCCCGACGCCCCCTTGGAGAGCCGCGTACAGCCGCTCTCCACCCTCGACCTCGACCCCGACCACCTGACCCGGCTGCGCTACGGCGAGGATCCGCGCCCGCTGGAGCGCCCCGATGGGCTGCGGGACCAGCTGGAGCGGGTCACGCCGCAGTTCCACCTGCGCGACACCTGGCGGGTCACGCGGGTGGCGACCCCCGACGCCCTGGAGCGCGAGTGGGTCATCCTGCGCGACGAGTCCTGGCGCGATCAGCTCACCTGGGCTCGGCGGGGGGGCGACTCGGTGCGGGTGGATCTCACCGCGCACAGTGGCCGCAGCGCATTGGACGAGCATGTGGCGCAGCGCCAAGACCTTATGGTAAAGACGCGCTGGCATGAGAGATTCGGCCGGCCGGATCCCTCAGAGGACCCGTAGGGACGGGCGCCTCACCCTAGACTCTCTGGTCGCGCCGAGGTCGGCGTGGCCCCAAACGGGGGGCCGATCGCCCCCCAGGACGACTTTCATCCGTGTCGCCCGGACGTGTTCCGCACTCTGGCCCTCCCCCTGCCGACCATGGGTCGTGATCAGGGCCGAGCCTGCGGACCCCGGGCGTGAGTGAGACAGACTTCAGCGCGCGATGAGGCAGAGCCAAGGCCGCCTCGCCCCGCGCCAAATCGCCGGTACAGAGGCCCCGCGCGTGTCGCCCCGAGGGGGACGGCCCACGCGAGTGCGCCCGGTCCGTGCGAAAGGTGATGAGGATTCCATGAGCAAGAAGATGCTGGTCAACGCCGCGCAGCGCGGCGAAGTGCGGGTTGCGATCGTCGACGACGGCGTACTCGAAGACCTGAACGTGTCCTACGCGGGCAACACCCAGATCCGGGGCAACATCTACAAGGCCCGGGTGGTGAGCGTGCAGGCGGCCCTGCAGGCGGCCTTCGTGGACTACGGCGCCGAGCGCAACGGGTTCATCACGTTCAACGACATCCACCCGCGCTACTACAGCCGCCCGGCCCCCGAGGGGCAGAAGGCGCGCATCCAGGACGTCCTCCGCGAGGGCGCCGAGATGATGGTGCAGGCCTACAAGGAAGAGGTCGGCCAGAAGGGCGCGGCCCTGACGACCACGATCACCCTGCCGGGGCGCTACCTGGTGGTCATGCCCTTCAACGACGAGGGCGGCGTCTCGCGCAAGATCAGCGACGAGAAGACCCGCAAGCGCCTCAAGTCGGTCATCGAGAGCCTGGTGACCGCCGATGACGAGCTGGGCGCCATCGTGCGCACCGCCGGCGAGGGCCGCTCCAAGGCTGAGCTCCAGAAGGACTTCCAGGAGCTCATCCGCATGTGGGGCCACGTGCAGGCGCGCTTCAGCACCCGCCGCGATCCCGGGCTGGTCTACAAGGAGCCCGACGTCGTCATCCGCTCGGTGCGCGACTACTACACCGACGACATCGACGAGGTCGTCGTCGACGACGACACCGTCGAGGCGGCCCTGCGCGAGTTCTTCGAGCGCCACCTCGGCGGCGACACCCGCCTCAAGCGGCTCTACACCGGCAAGATGCCGCTGTTCAGCAACTTCGGGCTGGAGCGCCAGCTCGAGAACATCAGCAGCCCCAACGTGCCCCTGCCGGGCGGCGGCAGCATCGTCATCCACACCACCGAGGCCCTCACGGCCATCGACGTGAACTCCGGGCGCTCCAAGAGCCAGAGCACCCAGGAGCAGATGGCCTTCGAGACCAACTGCGAGGCCGCGGACGAGGTCGCGCGGCAGCTGCGGCTGCGGGACCTGGGCGGGCTGGTGGTCGTCGACTTCATCGACATGGTCGACTCGAAGCACTGCCGCGAGATCGAGAAGCGCATCAAGAAGGCGCTGAAGGCCGACAAGGCCCGCACCGAGGTGGGCCGCGTCTCGCGCTTTGGCCTGCTCGAGATGTCGCGGCAGCGCATCAAGGCGCGGCTGCTGTCGAGCACGCACACCCTCTGCCCCATGTGCGAAGGCTCGGGGTATGTGATGACCACCGAGGTGGCGAGCATGACCATGCTGCGCCGCCTGCAGGAGCTGGCGGTCAGCGCCCGAGACGGCGCCCGCATCCGCGGGAAGCTGCCGGTGTCCGTCGCGCTGTTCCTGCTCAACGAGAAGCGCCAGGACATCGCCGAGATGGAGGAGCGCTTCAACGTCAGCATCGAGCTGCTCCCCGAGATCGGCGCCGTGAGCACCCGGGACGCCTTTGAGGCGATCACCGGCACCGAGACCGCCCGCGAAGACGACGCCAGCCGGCGCGACCGCGGCAACCGAGAGCGCGGCCGAGGCCGCGATCGGGGC
>JAUHVS010000788.1 GCA_030424955.1 bacterium
GCACAGGGCCTCAAGGCGGGCGGCGCGGCCTGCCGAGACCGGGCTGGGGCGCGGGTGGGCCCCCGGTCTGCTGGGGGCGCTCGGCCTGCTCTGGGCGCTGCTGGCCTGGGCGCCGGCGTGGGCGCACCCCGGCCACGCCCGCCCGGGGGGGCTGTCGCTCGCGCTCAAGGTCGAGGCCGACGGCGTGCGGGGCGGCCTCAACCTGCCCGGACCCGTCGCCGCGCGCCTGGTGTCGCCGCCCATCGAGCTCGCCCGGGTGCCCTCGGCCGCGCAGCTGGCGAGCCTGCGGGACGCGGCCCGCGCGCTCCTGGCCGACACGCCGCTCACAGCGAACGGCCAGGCCATCGCGCCGATCATCGATCGCGTCGACCTCATCGTGCGGGTACCGCCTGTGGCCCTGCAGCGCGCGCCCGCTGTGGCGGGCCTGCACCTCACGCCGGGGCCGTTCCCTGCGCTCCAGGTGCGGTTCCACCTGCCGGTGGTCGGGCCCCGCAGCCTGGGCGCGCGGTGGACCCGCACCGCCCTGCTCGGGGGGGAGGACCCGACCGTCGCGGGGCTGGTGGTGGTGGGCGAGCGGCCCGAGCCCTTCCACCTGAGCGCTGAAGAGCCGCGCTTCGTCTGGCACGCGCCCCACACCGGCCCGCGCCCCAGCATCGAGCTGACGCCGGCGCCCGCGCCGCGGCCGCTGCTGCCCGTCGCGCTGGCGGCGCTGGGCCTGCTCGGCCTGGCGGTGGTCTGGCGCCTGCGCGGGCCCGCGCGCTGGGGGCTGCTGGCGGCGCTGGCGGTGGGCGGGGTGGGCGCCCGGGCCTGGCGCCCGCTCGCCATCCCGGCGCCGTGGGGGGACGCCGGTCGGCCCGCGCCCGACGCGGCCCGGCTGATCTTCGAGGGCCTGCACCAGCAGGTGTATGCGGCCTTCGGGGCCGGCGAGGACGCCGCGGCCTACGACGCCCTCGCCCAGGCCGTGGATGGCCCGCTCCTCGAGTGGCTGTTTGGCCAGCTCCATGAGGGGCTGGTGCTCCGCGACGAGGGGGGGGCCGTGGCGCAGGTGACCGCGCTGACCCTGCTCGACGCCGAGGTGCTGCCACCGCCCGGGGACGCGCCCGATGACGCCAGCTTCCAGGTCAAGGCCCGCTGGCAGGTGGTGGGCGAGGTCACCCACTACGGCCACACCCACCGCCGCACCCAGCGCTACACGGGCCGGTTCACCGTCGCTCCCCGGCCGGCGGGCTGGCGCATCGTCGACCTGGCGCTGCTCGACCAGGCGCGCATCGACGCCACGCCCGCCGACGGGCTGCTCAGCCCCTGAGCCCGACGCGGGACGCCACGCCCGCCGACGGGCTGCTCAGCCCCTGAGCCGGACGCGGGACGCCACGCCCGCCGACGGGCTGCTCAGCCCCTGAGCCCGACGCGGGACGCCACGCCCGCCGACGGGCTGCTCAGCCCCTGAGCCCGACGCGGGACGCCACGCCCGCCGACGGGCTGCTCAGCCCCTGAGCCGGACGCTCGCCGCCCGTTCCATCCGGACTCAGCCCGCCGGGCTCGGGGGGTCGTCAGCGCGCTGCGTCGGGGGGTCGTCAGCGCGCTGCGTCGCGGTGCCGGCGGAGCAGATCCACCATCGCGCGGTAGGCGCCGCCAAAGGTCGCGCAGTGCGGGCAGCCCGAGAGGTGCGCCTCGACCGCCGCGACCGTCGGCGCGCCCAGCTCACCCTCCAGGTAGTCGGGGAGCTCGGCGAGCACCTGCTCACATGTGAGGCCGCCCGGTGGGGGCGGTCGGGCGTCAGCCGGGGTGGACGTCATCGCCGACCTCCTCACGTAGGGCCGCCATGAGCCGCAGGCGGGCGCGGTGCAACCGGATCTTCGTGTTGGCGAGGCTCAGGCCCAGGGCGGCGGCGGCCTCGGGCCCGGTCAGCCCCGCGCGGTCTCGCAGGGCGATGATCTCGCGATCGATCGCTGACAGCGTGCCCAGGGCGCGGGTGAGCGCGGCCTGGGCCTCGGCCCGCTGAACCAGCCGCTCGGGATCGGGGGTCCCGTGGCCAGCGGCCTCGGCGAGCTGCGCCAGGGTGACGTCCTCGGTGGGCGCCGATCGGGCGCGCCGCCCGCGCTGGTCGTGCCGGTCGGCGATGCGCCGGGCGATGGTGAACAGCCAGGCCCGGGGCGAGGCCTCGCCTCGGTAGCCCGCGCTGTCGCGCCAGGCGGCCAGGAAGGCGTCTTGCACCACGTCGTCCACCGCCGAGGGATCAGCCAGGCGGGTGCGCACGAAGCGACGCACCGCGGCGGCGTGGGCGGCATAGAACGCGCGCGCGGCGGCCTCATCGGCGAGCAGCAGCGGGGGCTGGGCCCCGATGGGATCCGAGGGGATCAGGGCTTGCGCGGCGCCGCCATGCGGCAGGTCGAGAACCCGAAGAGGGTGTAGGCGGGGCAGCGCCCCGACAGCCCGGTGAGCAAGGGGATGGCGCCGATGTAGCCCCAGACGGGCAGCGTGCCCGCCGCCGCCAGGCCAACCAGGGTGGCGCCAATGGCGATGCGCGCGCCGCGCTCCAGCTGACCGACGTTGAGCTCGAGGAAGCGATTGGCCATGGGAGGTCCTCCAAGGTGCGAGGCCCGCACCGCGGGCCATTCACCGGGTAGGGGGCGTTGAGGCGGCAAAGGGATACACCGAGGGGGCCTTTTTCTCGTCGGCCGGCCGGGCGTGCACCGGGCGCGCGCCGCTGACGGTCTCGGCGATCTCGCGCCACAGCGCGTCCGTCGGGCCGGCGCGGAAGAAGCCGAAGTGGCCGATGCGGGTGAGGCCCAGGGCCTCGGGGCGCACCGCGCGCACCGTCACCGTGGCCCGGCTGTACCAGGCCCGCAGCGCGGCCGCGGCGTGCGGCGGGGCCCAAGGATCGTCGCTGATCTCGTAGTGCAGCATGGGCA
>JAUHVS010000789.1 GCA_030424955.1 bacterium
CATTGAACCGGTGGCAAGAGTATCATGGGCAGGTTCTACCCTCAATCGCCGGCGGGCGTCGGCTTGTGCTGTGAAGGGCGATTGTTTGCCTGGGGTCGCGGGTGTCGGCACCCAACACGCTCTGGCCATGTCAGACGTCGCTGGCGTGGACCTGGCGTCGGCTGTGCTCCGTCACCGCCTCGCGAGAGCCCCGCCTCGCCAACCCCAGAAAGTAAAAAAGCCCCAGACCGTGAGGTCTGGGGCTTTTCAGCTCCGGCAACAGGACTTGAACCTGTGACAAGTCGGTTAACAGCCGACTGCTCTACCAACTGAGCTATGCCGGATCAGTCAGCGGCGGCGAAACTACGCGCGGTCGGGGGCGAGGTCAAGGGGAAAAATCAGGGCGGGAGAACCATTCGGGGCGGCGCACGTTTCCTGACGGTGGGGGGCGGTGACCCCTTCGCCTTGCGGCGGGAACCAAGGTACGATGCCGCTGTCACTTGGGGGTGGCCTGTTGGGCCATAGGGGAGATGGAGGCCCATGTCGGGCGAAGAGCGCAAAGACCATTCGATGTTGATCAGCTTGGATTCGCTGACCGCGGCCAACCCCAACCAGGGGGACGCCAGCGGGGCGGCGGGCGACGGCGAGTCGGGCTTGATCGATCTGGGCGGGATCGGACTGGGCGCGCCGGGTGAGGAGTCACCCGGGCTGATGGCGCCAGGCTTCGAGGCGGCGGCCCCCATCCGGGTGGCGCCGGTTCGGTCGTATAACCTGGGGGCGGTGCTGGGCATCGCCGTCGGCGTGCTGCTGCTCGTGGGCGGCGGCGTGTACTTCGGCACGCAGATGAGCAAGTCCGATCCCGCACCCCAGCCGGGGGCGGGCACGCCGTCTCTGGCGGCAGGCGCAGCGGCGACCACGGGCTCCACGGCGCCCAGCGCGGCGGCGGCTGCGCCGAGCGCGCCGCCGTCAGCGGTGGCCAGCGCGCCCGCGTCGGACGGCGCCGACGGCGGCACCACGGTAGCGTCCGCCCCCGCGGCGCCCGAGAGCGCGCCCGCGACCGAGGCGAAGAAGGTCTACACGCCCGCGCAGATCGCGGCCTGGAAGGCCAAGCAGGCCCGGCTGAAGGCCGAGGCCGAAGAGAAGGCCAAGGCCGAGGCCGCCAAGGTGGCCGCCGCGCCCGCCAAGCCCAAGGGGCCGACGGCGCCGGCCGCGCCCAAGGGCAAGGATGAGGTCGACGACATGCTGACCGGGCTGAACGGCGGGGGCGCCGCCGCGGCGGCCCGCACGGGCGGCGGCACGGTGGTCGCGCCCGATGATCCGCTGCTGCCCAAGAAGCTCGGCAAGGCGCAGATCCTCGGCGTGGTGCGCAAGAACGCCGCCGGCGTGGCGAAGTGCAAGGCCGAGACGAAGGGCGAGAGCGGCACGGTCATGGTCGACATGGTGATCGCCAAGACCGGCACGGTGACCCAGGCGAACGTGGTCACCGGGCAGAAGGGCACCCAGCTGGGCAACTGCGTGGAGCGCAAGGTGAAGGTCTTCCGCTTCCCTCAGTTCAACGGGCCGCCCATGCGCATCAAGATGCCCTTCGCGATGTAGCCGACCGGCCGGCCCAGACCTCCTGGGCGGGCCGACCTGCGCTCAGTCGGCCGACCGAGCCGCCGCGCTGCTCACCAGGGCAGCACCTCGCCGGTGTCGGCGTGCCAGAACCCCCCCGTGTTCTCCATGGTCAGCGCGTCGATGCGCGCGAGGATGCCCTTCGCGCTGTCGGGGGCGTCGATGAGGCCCTGGCCGCCCGTCATCTCGGTGCGCACGAAGCCCGGGTGCACGAGGCCCACGGCGATGCCGCGGGGCTTGAGGTCCTGCGTCATGCTCGCGGCGGCCATGTTCAGCGCGGCCTTCGAGATGCGGTAGCCGTAGTAGCCCCCACTGGTGTTGTCGGTCACCGAGCCCATGCGGCTGGTGATGTGCGCGATGCGCGCGCCCTCGGCGAGGTACGGCAGCACGGCCGCCACCACCTTCAGCGGCCCCAGGGTGTTGATCTCGAACTGGCGGCGGATGGCCCCGAGGTCGAGGGGCTCGAGGGCGTCGCGCTCCAGGTAGCCGGCGTTGTTGATCACCAGGTCCAGGCGCACGTCGTCCAGGCGGTCGGCCAGGTGGCCCAGGGTGTCGTCGCTGACGTCGATGTCGGCCTCGATGCGGCAGCCCAGGGCCTTCAGGGCGTCGCTGGGGCGGCGCACGGCGGCGATGACGGTGTCGCCACGGGCGACGAGCTGGCGGGCGAGTTCAAGGCCGATGCCACGGTTGGCGCCGGTGAGCAGGACGGTTGCCATCATTGGCTCCTGGGCTGGGGTCGGGCGTCCCCCGCCGGTTGGGCCAGAGCCCAGGCGGGGGGACGGGTGCGTTGGGCGGAGTTCGCGTGCACACTGGATGCGCGGCACCCGGGGCGGGGTGCGCCGAGGAGGGCATGGTTCACGGCGATCCGATGCTGACGTTGGGGGTGGCGGCGCTGGCCGGGGTGTCGCTGTTCGTGCTGTCGGCGCGGCTTCGGGTGCCGCCCATCGCCCTGCTGCTGCCCGGCGGGGTGCTGCTGGGGCCGATGGGGCTGGGCTGGGTGCAGCCGGCCGGCCTCGGGCCCGCCCTGCACGAGGTGGTGGGCCTGGCCGTGGCGGTGATCCTGTTCGAGGGCGGGCTGGCGCTCGACCTGGCCGGCTACCGGCGGGCGCCGGTGGTGATCGGCCGCATGCTCAGCGTGGGGGTGCTCATCACCTGGCTGGGCATCGCGCTGGCGCTGTGGCTGGGGCTGGGGCTGCCCTTCGCGGTGGCGGCGGTGGCCCGCATGGCGTGGTTGGAAACCGTGTTCATGTCCAGACCAGCTACGAGCGCCCATTTCTTGATCACGTTCTCGTAGAGCGAATATTGGCTCAACGGGG
>JAUHVS010000790.1 GCA_030424955.1 bacterium
TGGCGAGCAGTACGGGCTGCCCGGCGTGGTGCTGGTGCCGGCCAACCTGTATGGCCCCGAGGATCACTTCGATCCCGCGCTGAGCCACGTGATCCCGGGCCTGATCCGCCGCTACGTCGAGGCGGTCGAGGCGGGCGCTGAGCGGGTGCAGAACTGGGGCACGGGCAGCCCCACCCGGGAGTTCCTGCACGTGCGCGACGCCGCGCGGGCCATCGTGCTCGCCACGGCGCGCCACAGCGATCCCGCGCCCGTGAACCTCGGGACCGGCGTCGAGACCAGCATCAAGGCGCTGGCCGAGCAGGTCGCCGCGGCCACGGGCTTCACCGGCGAGATCGCCTGGGACCCCAGCCAGCCGGACGGGCAGCCCCGGCGCGTGCTCGACGTGTCGAAGGCCCGCGCCTTTGGCTTCGAGGCGCAGATCCCCCTGGACGAGGGCCTGCGCGAGACGGTGGCCTGGTACCGCACCTACCACTGACGGCGCGCCCCACCCCGGGGCGTTCGCCTGGCCGCTGAGGCCCGCCGGCTGCGCCGCGCCGGCCCCCCGCCGTGGGTGACCGCCGACCACGCGCCGCCCGTCGCCGGTTTCTCAATGACGCGTTGCATCATTGTTCGCGCGCCGGGCGGCCTTGGCCCCTTAGCCCATCGGTTCACGCCGTCCGGTAGGGCCTTCCGTGCCGGAGGGGCGGCTCGGGCTCGCGCCGCCGTGTTTCAAGCGGGTGTTTCATTGTGTCGCATCAGTGTTGGGCGAGGTTGCCCGGGCGCGGGGCGCGCCCCGCCGGGTGCCGCCGCGTCTGTGGGCCTCCATGGGGGATCGTTCCCTGGCCCGTCCCTTGCTGAGGCGACCGCCATCGCCCGCGTGCGGGCATGGCCGGGAAGGGGACACGATGATCGGTCTGTCACAACGCGATGGCCCACCGCTGGTGCCCAATCGCACCCACGCGCTGCTCGAGAAGATCCTCGAGCGGCTCGACCACCTGGAGGCGCGGGTCGAGGGCATCGCCCAGATCGTGGATCAGGGGCCGCCCGCCATCGCGGCGGTCACCGACACCCTCGATGAGGCGGCCCGACACCTGGCGGCCCACGGCCCGCCGGTGGATGAGCGCGTCCGCAGCGCCCTGCACGTCGTCGACACCCTGACCCAGGCCGACACGGCCGCCTCGCTGGGGCGCATCGTAGACCGGCTAACCGCCCTCGAGCCGATGATCGAGGGGCTGACCCAGCTGCCGAACCTGGTGGCGGGGGCGACGGACGTCATCGACGAGCTGGCCCGCGGGGCGGCCGCGGCCGGGGTCGATGTCGACGCTCGGCTGGCGAGCCTGCGGGGCCTCTTGGTCGAGCTCACGGCGCCGCCGGTCCTGGACGGCGTGCGCGCGCTCCTGCCCATCCTGCCGCAGCTCGCCCCGCTGGCGCACCACGCGCAGGCCATGCCGGGCATGGTCGCGATGGCCGTCGACGTCTTCGACGACTGGGTGCGCCACCAGACCATCTGCGGGCTGGACCCGGAGCAGATGCTGCAGAACATGCTGACCATCGGCAGCCGGCTGACCTCGCTGCTCGACTCGGCCGAGTTCAACACCTTGATGAGCTCCGGCGTGCTGTCGCCACAGGCCGTGCAGGTGGTGGGTCGCGCCGCGCGCGCCCTGTCGACCCCCGCCGCCGACGGCCCCCCGCCCAAGGCCATCGGCCCCCTGGGCCTGTTGCGCGCCCTGCGCGATCCCGACCTCCAGCGCAGCCTGCACTTCGGCCTGCGCGTCGCCCGCGGCTTCGGCCGCCAGCTCGATGACCGCGGCGCACCGGCGCTGCTGAACGCCCCCGGAGACCGCACGCCATGAGCACCCATCACGCCATCCTGATCGTCGGGGGCGGCACGGCCGGCCTCACCGTCGCGGCGCGCCTGCGCAACCTGCCCAACCCGCCCGCGGTGACCATCATCGAGCCGTCGGCCACCCACTATTACCAGCCCCTGTGGACGCTGGTGGGCGCCGGGGTGTTCCCCAAGGAGACCACCGAGCGCGCGCAGCGCGACTTCATCCCGCAGGGCGCCACCTGGATCCAGGACAAGGTCAGCGCCTTCGATCCCGAGCACAACGCGGTGACCCTCGCGGGGGGTCAGCGGCTCACCTACGACCAGCTCGTCGTGGCCGCCGGCATCCAGATCGACTGGGACGGCATCGAGGGCCTGAAGGGCGCCCTCGGCAAGGACGGGGTCTGCAGCAACTACAGCTACGACACCGTCGACAGCACCTGGCGCTTCATGCAGGGCTTCACAGGCGGCAACGCGGTCTTCACCTACCCCAACACGCCCATCAAGTGTGGCGGCGCGCCCCAGAAGATCATGTGGCTGATGGAGCACCACCTGCAGCGCACCGGCCGCCGTCAGCACGCCGACATCAGCTTCTGGCTCCCGGGCGCCCGCATGTTCGCCGTCGACAAGTACGCGCGCACGCTGGAGAGCCTGGTGGAGAGCCGGGACATCACGCCGCACTTCGGCCAGCACCTCACGGCGCTGCGGCCGGCCAGCAAGGAGGCGGTGTTCCAGACGGTGGCCACGGGCGAAGAGACCGTGCAGCGCTACGACTTCATCCACGTCACGCCGCCGATGTCAGCGCCCGACTTCATCAAGCGCAGCCCGCTGGCGAGCGAGGCTGGCTGGGTCGAGGTCGACAAGTACACCACCCAGCACGTGCGCTACCCCAACGTGTTCGCCTGCGGGGACGCCAGCAACCTGCCGACGTCGAAGACGGGCGCGGCGATCCGCAAGCAGGCGCCGGTGCTGGTGGACAACCTGATGGCCCAGCGCGCCGGCGAGGCCCTCACCGCCCAGTACGACGGCTACACCTCGTGTCCCCTCGTGACGGGCTACGGCCGGCTGGTGCTGGCGGAGTTCGACTACGACGGCAACCCGC
>JAUHVS010000791.1 GCA_030424955.1 bacterium
GGTCTACCCCGACGACATGCAGCGGCTCACCACCCGGTTCATGGCGTTGGTGGGGGGCCAGTCAGCGGGCTACAGCGACACCTACCGTGCCATCGACGGCGAGGGTCGGATCACCGCCTGGTACCTGACCCGCTGCCGCCTGGAGCGCGACGCAGCCGGCGCGCCCCGTCGCATCGTGGGCGTCGACGTCGACATCACCGCGCAGCGGGCCACCGAGGCGCAGCTCGCGCGCCTCGCCCTGTTCGACCCCCTCACCGGGCTCCCCAACCGGCGGCGGCTCATCGAGCTGCTCGACGCCGCCCGCGCGGCGACCCGCCCGGGGCTGGTGCACCTGGTCGACATCGACCGGTTCCACGAGCTCAACGACGCCCTGGGCCACGAGACGGGCGACGCCCTGCTGCGCGAGGTCGCGCAGCGGCTGCGAGCGCTGGTGCGCGCGGACGACGTCGTCGCGCGCATCGGGGGCGACGAGTTCGCCGTCGTCCAGATCGATCCCGCGGGGCCCCTCGCCATGGGCGACCTGGCCGAGCGCCTCGTGCGGTGCGTCGACGCGCCCATCGAGCTCGGCGACCGCCGCCTGCGCGTCGCCGTCAGCGTCGGCCTGACCCCCCTGGCCGATGGCGCCAGCGCGCAAGCCGTGCTCCAGCACGCCGACGTCGCGCTGCGGGCGGCCAAGGCCGAGGGCGGCGGCCGCTACGCCGTGCACGGGGCGGGCATGACCGACCAGGTGCGCGCCCGCCTGCGCGCCCGCCAGCGCCTCGCCGATGGCCTGGATGCCGGTGAGCTCGTGGCCTGGTACCAGCCCCAGGTCGACCTGAAGACCGGCCGCCTCATCGGGCTCGAGGCCCTCGCCCGCTGGCCCGCCAACCCCGACAGGGGCCCCGGCGCCTTCGTGCCCCTGGCCGAGCAGAGCGGCCTCATCCGCGCGCTGGGCCGCGCGATCCGCACCGCCGTACTGGCCGACATCGTGCGCTGGCGCGCCCAGGGCCTGACGGTGCCCCCGGTGGCCATCAACGCCTCGCCCCACGAGCTGCGCCAGCCCGACTACGCCACCGACCTGGTGGCCGAGCTCACCGCCGCCGGCCTGCCCGCCAGCGCCGTCGAGGTCGAGCTCACCGAGTCCGCCATGCTCGACACCCAGCACGCGGTGCAGCGCACCCTCGACCAGCTCCACGCCGCCGGCGTACCCATCGGCCTCGACGACTTCGGCACCGGCTACTCCACCCTCGAGCGCCTCGGCCGCCTGCCCGTGTGGCGCATGAAGATCGCCCAGGAGTTCGTGCGCGGCCTGCCCGACGACGCCAACCAGCTCCGCCTCGCCAAGGCCACCATCAGCCTCGCCCAGCTCTTCGACAAAGCGGTCATCGCCGAAGGCGTCGAGACCCGCGCCACCCGCGAGGTGCTGCTCGCCCTGGGCTGCCCCTCGGCCCAGGGGTTCTTGTACGGCCGCGCCGAGCCCCCCGAGCGCGTGGTGCCCTGGCTCCGCGCGGGTGTGCTCACGCCCCTGGGGTAGTGGGGGGCACATCCGGCCCTGTGCCCGGCTGACCTCACAAACTACGGTTCGCGATCCAACGCACTCGCGACCGCCATGCTTTCAGCGCAAGAATGCCGACGGCGGGCGACAAGGCCAGCCTCTCACCAGCGAGTGACACGAGGGCGGGGGCAACGAATGAGCATGAGGACGGTCATGGAAGAACCGGCGACCCGGGACTTCCTCAAGCCCAGGATCACGGTGCCGCGGCCCAGCCCGCCGCCCGTTATCGTGGAACCCATCGGCGGGGACGTCAGGCGGGTCGGGACGGCCTTCGACTACGCCTTGCGGTACGGCTTCCTCGCTCGGTCTGCCCAGAAGTACCCCATGCACACCGTCGCAGAGGCGGCTGTCGAGCTGATCGTCAGGGATTGCCCGGAACGAGCCGAGGAAGCCCGCGCTCGGCTGTCGGCAGCGCTGGCGGTCTTGGGCCAGATGCGGGGCGACGGCCCCTTGAGCGATGCCGCAGCGGATGCCTGCCTTGACCTGACCTCGTTGGAGTGGGTGTTCCGATCGAAGAGCATCGAAGCGCTGGATGCGCCTTTGGAGGTCGAGGAGCGACTCGATATGCAGCTTCTGTACATGATCACGCCGTGGGCCGAGCTGGCCGCGCACAAATGGGCGGCCCTCAACCCCAGGTTCGGGATGGGCAGCCGGCTCGTGGGCGGTGCCGATGCCGACCTGTGCGTGGACGGCACCCTCATCGACATCAAGACGACGAAGTCGACCGCGATGGGCGTACAGTACATCAGACAGTTGGTGGGATATGCCGTGCTGGCCGAGGAGTACGGCATCCAGGGCACGGGACCCGTCGAGATCGAACGGGTTGCGATCTACTTCTCGCGCGCCGGCGCCCTGCTCTCATGGCCTCTGGATGAGATCATCTCGGCCGCCGCTCGTCGGGAGTTCGGCGAGTTCCTGCGGGCACGGCACCCGGACCCGTGGTCACTGATTTAGTCCATACTCACGGGACGTGGCCGGGGTCGCAGCCGCGCTGAGCTGCGATGAAGGGCGCGGCATCGCGAATCCACCAAACGCACTCGTGTTCACTCAAACATGAGCGCTTGCAGATCTTCGACGTCCACCACCTCGTCTCGCTGGCTCATCAGTCGGTGGATCATCCGGTGACAGTTCGCACAGAGCACACGCATATCCTCAGCCGGGTTCGTCACCGCTTTGCCCCGCTTCGAGAGCGGCACGACGTGGTGGGCCTCTACGTACCCCGCCCCCAACTCACCGTAGATGGTCGCAAGGTCCACTTCGCAGGCTTCACACACACACCCGCGCGCTGCCTTCGCTTCCTGAACGACGGCGCGACTGCGTTCCCGACGCCGGTGCACAACCAGACTAACGCCGCCCTCTTCGTG
>JAUHVS010000792.1 GCA_030424955.1 bacterium
CCGACATTGATGGTGCAGCAGTTGCATGGCCTTGGTCCGCCCAATGTGGGCGCCCGCGGATCGATGCAGGAGGTCGCGCATGTCAGAGCACGAGCTGAGTGTGGAGGACGACGCGTCGGACGAGGGCGGCGCCTCGACGCGCACGACCAAGAAGCGCACGGCGGCGCGAGGGCGCGCCGACGGGCCGACGGACGGCGACCTCGACAGCGTCCGCATGTACCTCTCGAAGATCGGCTGCGTCAGCCTGCTGAACCGCGAGCAAGAGGTCGAGATCGCCATGCGCATCGAGACCGCCCGGCTGGCGGTGATCGATGGCGTGCTCGCGACGAGCGCGGGCATCAACACCGTGGTCGACCTGCCCCGGCAGGTGCGGCGTGGCAACCGCACCCTGCGCGAGATCCTGGATGGCAGCTCGAACCAGCAGCCGGACGAAGAGACCGGGCTCAGCGGGATCGAGCGGGTTGAGGCGCTGGCCATTGAGGTCAAGCGCGTGGCGCGCGCGCGGGTGCGTAGCACGCGTCGGGTCACCAAGACCGCCCGCCGCAAGAACCGGGACTACGACGGCGAGCTGCGCGAGCTGATCCAGCGCATGAACGTGAGCTGGAACGTCATCGTGGGCGTCTGCGATGACCTGCGGGCGGCGCGAGAAGAGATCAAGGCCCAGCGCGCCTTCGTCACCGAGTGCGAGGTGATGGGTGGCCTGCCGGCGGCGGCGCTGCTGGCCGCGAAGGCGCCAAACCCGGCCAGCGGCCTCGACCCGACGGGCTGGGCGTCGTTGACGGCCAGCGTGCGCGATACCCTCGCGGCCATCGAGGAGGTCGAGACGCGGGTCGGTGTCGCCGAGGAGGACCTGGGCCCCCTGGTGATCGATCTGCAGCGCAACCTGCGCCGCCTGGAGCGGGCCAAGAGCGAGATGATCCTGGCCAACCTGCGGCTGGTGGTCAGCATCGCCAAGCGCTACATGAACCACGGGCTGCACTTCCTGGATCTGATCCAGGAGGGCAACATCGGCCTGATGCGGGCGGTGGACAAGTTCGAGTATCGCCGTGGCCACAAGTTCAGCACCTACGCCACCTGGTGGATTCGGCAGGCCATCACGCGGGCCATCGCCGACCAGGCCCGTACGATCCGCATCCCGGTCCACCTCATCGAGACCATCAACAAGATCGCCCGCGTCGCGCGGAAGATGGAGCAGGAGCTGGAGCGTCCGGCCCTGCCCGAGGAGATCGCGTCGCGCCTGGAGCTGACGGCCGATCAGGTGCGCCGGGCCCAGAAGATCAGCCGCTCGCCGGTGTCGCTGGAGACCCCGGTGGGGGACGACGACTCGCAGCTGGGCGACTTCGTGGAGGATCCCAACCAGATCTCGCCCGGGGACCTGGCCGTGTCGCTGTTGATGAGCGAGGAGACCGGCCGAGTGCTCGACACCCTGACGCCGCGGGAGGCGAAGGTGCTGCGCCTGCGGTTTGGGATTGGCGTGCGCAGCGATCACACCTTGGAGGAGGTGGGGCGGGTGTTCGACCTGACCCGCGAGCGCATCCGCCAGATCGAGGCCCAAGCGATCCGCAAGCTGCGTCAGGCGCACCGCAGCGCGGCGCTCAAGACCTACTATGAGGGCCCCGAGGGGCTCTGAGGCAGCGGGCTCGCGGCCACCGCGCCGTTGGGGCCTGGCTGCGCGATCCAGGCGTGGCTGCGCGATCCAGGCCTTGCTGCCCAGCCGATGACGGGCGGCCACCCCGACGCCCGCGCGCGCTGCTTGGCGTCATCCTCACGGGTGTTGATGCCGGCGAGCGCCCACACCGCCCCGACTCCGGGGCCTCATCGCGTCCTGCCCCCGAACCCCAAGTGACCGACCCCAAGGCTGAGTGGAGCACGGCGGCGTGCGGCCGAGCCGCCGCCGGGCGACGGCGCCGGCGGACGCGCTCAGGTGGGCGGGGGCTGGGGCCGCGCCGCGGACAGGCTGGTGGGCAGCAGGCGGTCGATCCGCTGCTGCTCAGCAGGTGGCGAGGTGGGCGCCAAGGGCGCGGGCGGCTCGGCGCAGCTGAGCCTCTTCCTCGTCTGAGAAGGGGCCAGGGGCCGTGCGGTCGAGCAGCTCGATGGCGCCAAACACCCGCTGACCGTGCAGCACCGGCGCGCACACGAGGTTCTGCGGGGTGTAGCCAATGGCGTCCGCCAGGGTGCGCGCGAAGCGGGGGTCGCTCGCCGGATCGCTGACGTTCAGGGAGCGGCGGGTGCGGATCGAGGCGCCCACCAGCCCGACCTCGAGGGGCAGGCGACGGTGCTGGAGGGCGGCGGCGTCGGGGCCGCGCACGACGGCGAAGTACAGCGCGCGATCCCGCGGATCGATAAGGAAGACCGTGCCGGCGGCGCACGGCGTCTGGGCCTGCGCGGCGTCGAGCACCTGCGCGCAGGCCGCCTGCGTGTCGAGGCCGGCGAGGGTCAGCCCGACCGGGTGCGGCGGGGCGGTCGCCGGGCCCAGGGGGGCGCCGAGGGGGCGGGCCACCGCCGGGGCGGGTCGGGCGAAGGGATCGTCGAGGGTGTCGCTGGGGAGGGGGGGCGGCGCAGGCGCGGCGCTCGGGGCGTCGGTGCGCGCCACGGGCCGCGTCCGCCAGATGCGGATCGGCGCCGCGCCGCCCGGTGGCGTGGCGATGACGTCGCCCTGTGCCAGGATCTCGAAGGCGAAGTGGGCGGTGTCGGCGGGGCGGCGCTGGCTGCTCAGCCACTGCTGGAGCGCATGCAGCCAAGTCGTCCCGTGGACCGTGGCCACGGCACCTTGCGGGCCGGCTTGGATGTCGAAGCGTGTCACGGGGGCGGATGGTAGGGTCGCCGGACGGACACGGTCAACGGACTCTTGGCGGGTGGGATCTGGCCACACAGGGGGCGCGCCGCGGGG
>JAUHVS010000793.1 GCA_030424955.1 bacterium
TTGTTTCGCTCATGTCGTTCTGTTACCTACATCATACGACGTGTGATCAAGAGTGCGGAAAGGGGACCAAATGAGCGACCGTCGACACCATGGCCGGATCTCGACCCAGCTGACCGTCAAGCACATCGTGGATGAGCGGACGACCTGCGAGTGCGCCGTCGAGGACGTGAGCCTGGACGGCATGCGCGTCCGGCGCATCGAGGGCGGCGACTGGGGGACCCCGCAGCACGTGTGGCTGCGCTTCGAGCTGCCGGACGGTGGCGAGGCCATCCAGGCGCTGGGTGAGCTGCGCCACGAGGGCGAAGAGGAGGCCGTGCGCGGCTTCCGCATCAAGTACATCTTCCCGCGGGCTCGGCGCCGGTACGAGGCCTACGTGCGCGAGCAGCTGGCCGCCTGAACGCCGCGCCTCGGCAGCCGGCCCCGCTGCCGGCAGCCTCGCCGCATCCCAGCGGGCGCTGACGGCGTCCCCTCCTGGCCGTGCAGCGTTGCCCACCCCGCAGCCATGGGATAGCGTCGCCGCGATGCTGACCGCCCGGCCCATCCCACCCCCCGCGCCGATGCCCGAAGCCTTGCAGGCCCTGGCGCCTGTGCGCGTTGGCGCCGCTGCGCGCTGTGCCATTGGCGGGCCGGCGCTCCGGCTGCCCCCCGTCTGCACCGTCGCGGCCTCCGCCGAGGCCGTGCTGCGGATCCCGGGCGCACGGGCTGCGGCCCCGGGGAGCGCTCGGATCAGGGTGGGGGCCTGGCGGATCATCCCCGGGGTCGCGCGCCCGGCCGCCTGGCTGGCGGCACAGGGGCTGCCGCTCGATGCGCTGGGGCTGACCCTGGACGGCACCATCATCGACCCGCTGGCGGGGCGGGCGGACTGGCACGACGGCCCGGTGCCGCCCCCCACGGCGTCGGCGCTCCGGGCGCGACCCGAGGCGGGCCTGGTGTGGCTGGCCTTGGCGAGCGAGCTCGACCGCCCCGTGGCGCCGGAGGCCCTGGCGGCGATGCGCGCCCACGGGTCCCTCGTGCTGCGGGCAGACCGCCGGGCGGTGCGCCGGGCGTGGGGGCAGCTGCTGATGGGGCGGCGGCCCGCCGAGGCGCTGGGGTGGGCAAACGCGGCGGGGCTGCTCGCGCTGACCCTGCCCGAGGTCCACGCCTTGATCGGCTTCCATGAGACCTGCGAGCGCCCCCACAAGGACATCTGGGATCACACCCGACAGGTGGTGCGCCAGTCCGTGCCGCGGCTGGCTGTGCGCTGGGCGGCGCTGCTGCACGATGTGGCCAAGGTGCCGACCCGCGCCGTCAGCGCCGCGGGCAAGGTGAGCTTCCTGCAGCACGACAGCCTGGGGGCGGTGATGGTGGAGGGCATCGCCCACCGCCTGTGCTTCCCGCCCGCGCTGGGCGAGACGGTGCGCGCCCTGGTGGCCCTCCACCTGCGGGCCGCCACCTACGCGCCGGGCTGGTCGGACGGGGCCGTGCGCCGCCTCGCCGCTGAGCTTGGCCCCCACGCGCAGGCGGCGCTCTGGCTCGCGCGGGCGGACGTCACCAGCAAGCGCCCGGGCCGTCGCCGAGAGGCCCTGGCCAACGTGACGGCCCTGTCCAAGCGCCTCGCGGCCGTGGCGGCCGAGGACGCTGCCCGCGCGCCGAAGGCCCCCCGTGGCCTCGGCGGCGCGCTCATGCAGGCCCTCTCCATGCCGCCCGGGCCCCGCGTTGGGGCCCTGCGCGCCGCCTGTGAAGCCGCGATCCGAGAGGGCGCGCTGCCCCCGGACGCCAGCGTCGCTCGCTGCGTCGCGTACGCCCGTACCCTGGCGGACGCCCCCTGAATAGCCACCCCCGGCACCCGTCGCCGGCCGCAAGCCTCACCCCGACCTTGGAGCCTGAGATGACCCGCTCACTGACCGCCCTCGCCCCGGCCCTGTGCGTGGCCGTGATCGCTGCCGGCGCGCTGCCGGCGTCCTCGGTCCTCGCTGCACCGCAGGCGGGGCGCGCCAAGGCGCGGGCCGAGGACAGCGCCCAGCGTGTCAAGCGGCAGCGCTGGCCCACCCGGCGCCCGAGCGACGCCATGGTGCCGGCCCCCAAGCTGGGGCCGGTACCGTTCCCCCAGGGCGAGCGCCTGAGCTTCGACATCCAGATGTTGGGCGCGAAGGCGGGCGAGGTCGTGCTGGCCGTGGGACAGCGCACCCGCCACGAGGGGCAGCCGGTGGTGCCGTTCGCCGCGTTCCTGCGCTCGACCGAGCTGCTGAGCAAGATCTACCCCATCGACGATCAGCTGCGCGTGCTCGCCGACGAGCGCACCTTCCTGCCGGTGGAGTCGACCTTCAAGATCCGCGAGAGCGGCAAGAAGATCGACTACCTGACGCGCTTCCAGCAGGCCCGCCGGCTGGTCCTGTCGGATCGCACCAAGGACGGGCGCATGCTGGCGCGGAACTTCACGCCCGAGACGCCGCTGTACGACGCGCTCACGAGCGTGTACGCCGCGCGCCGGCTGGATCTGAAGCCCGGGCTGGCCTTCGACTACTACGTCTGGGATGGGCGCCGCGAGCGGCGCGTGCATGTCGAGGCGGTCGGTGAGGTCGCCATCGACACCCCGATGGGCAAGATCGACACCGTGAAGGTCGAGATCTCGTCGATCATCACCGGCGGCTTCATCAAGCCCAGCGCGCTGGACGCGCCGCGCAAGGAGGGGACGGCCTGGTTCGCGAAGGACCCCTACCGGACCCCCGTGAAGCTGCAGACCCCCACGAAGCTCGGCCCCGCTGAGGCCGTGCTCACCCGGCGGTGGGTGGAGCAGGGCGCCCCGACGCCTTGAGGCCTCAGGGGCAGGCCAGCTCGCACACCGCAGGCGCCGAGCAGCAGGCCACCGGGGTGCTCTGGCCCGGGGTGCCCGGGCCGCCGCCCA
>JAUHVS010000794.1 GCA_030424955.1 bacterium
CAGGGGCCGGCGGGGGCGTGGGGGCCGCCTCGGCGGGCTTGCGCGCCAGCGGGATGTTCATCATGGAGCTCTTGAAGAGCCCCTGATCAGGCACGGGCTGACCCAGGCTGGTGAACACCGCCTCCACCAGCTTCTGGGTGAGGAACGGCTTGGTGAGGTGGCCGTCGACGCCCGATTGACGGCCGCGGGCGCTGTCGAACCGGCCCGAGCGGCCCACCAGCAGCAACACCTTGGCGTCGCGGGTGTTGGGGTCGCCCTTGAGCTGGCGGGTGACCTCGTAGCCGTCGACCCCCGGGAGGGCCGCGTCGGCGATGAGGGCCACGGCCTTGTGCTGACGGACCGCGTCCAGGGCGGCCTGGCCGTCCTCGGCGAAGACCAGCTCGACGGGGTGCTTCGCCAGCGAAATCTCGACCATTCGGCGGACCGTGCGACTTCTGTCGGCGATAACGACCTTACCCAGCATGCGGCCTCCAACTGGCGCTTCACGGTGCGCGGTAGCCTGCCGCGTATCACGGGGTCCCCGGAGGGTCAAGCCTGCGCCACCGCCCGCGCCGGTCGCTCGGCCCGCCGCGACGTTTGATCGTCGCGGTGGCCTGCGGTTCAATACCCTGCTCCGGTGTGGCGAGGAGGCGGGATGATCTCGGGCCGCGTGCTCATCGTCGATGACGACGCGCTGACCCGCAGCGCCTACGGGGACGCCCTGTCGGCGGCGGGCCTGTGGGTGGAGCACGCCGGCAACGGCGAGGCCGGCCTGCAGCGGATCGCCGAGGCCCGCTTCGACATCCTCATCACCGACCTGCGCATGCCCGGCATGGACGGCCTGCAGCTGCTCTTGGCGGCCAAGCGGCGCGATCCGCGCCTCGACGTCATCCTGGTGACCGCCGTGGACTCCGTGCCCACCGCCGTCGAGGCCCTGAAGGCGGGGGCCTGGCACTACCTGGTCAAGCCCGTGGAGCCCCAGACCCTGTACCGCGACGTGGTGCGCTGCCTGGAGCGGCGCCGGCTGGCCGAGGCCCTCGACGACTGGCGCCGGCAGGCCGAGCTGCTCGAGGTGTCGAGCCAGCTGAGGGGGGAGCTCGAGCCCAGCCGGCTGCGCCGCATGCTGCTCGACGCCCTCATCGGCGTGGCCGACGCGGACGCCGGCCTGATGATCGAGGCCCACCGCCAGCGGCTGGTGGCGCGGGCGGGGCGCGGGCTGTCCACCGCGGCGATCAAGGGGCTGATGACCCGGCTCGAGCGGCTGTTCGGCGGGGTGCTGCCCGAGGCGTCTCGGCGCATCGAGGGCGAGGCGACGGCCAGCCATGGCCTGTTCGTGCCGCTGCTGGCCAGCGACGGGCCCGTCGCGGTGGTGGCGCTGTTCCGCCCCCCAGACCGCGAGCCCTTCAGCGACGCCGCGGCCCGCGAGGCGGGCTACCTGGCCACCCTAATGGTGGACGCCCTGCGCACCGCCGACGCCCACGCCAGCATCCAGCGGGTGGCGGTGACCGATCCGCTGACGGGGCTGGGCAACGCCGCGCGGCTCGAGGGGTTCCTGGCGGACACGGATCGCCGCCCCCTGGACCGGCCCTACGCCGTGCTCTTCATGGATCTCGACCGCTTCAAGGCCGTCAACGACACCTACGGCCACCGGGTGGGCAGCCAGGTGCTCGGCGCCTTCGGCGGGCTGCTGCGCGCCGCGGTGCCCGAGGCGGAGCTGTTGGCCCGCTACGGGGGCGATGAGTTCGTGGCGGTGGTCAGCGGCGACGCCACCGCTGGCGTCTCGGCGGCGGCCCGGGTGCTGAGCGCGCTGCGGCTGCACCAGTTCGAGGGGCCCGGCCCCATCGACGTGGGGGTCAGCATCGGCGTGGCCTCGTGGCCCGCCGATGGGGTCGAGCCCAGCGTGGTGCTGGAGCGCGCAGACGCCGCCATGTATCTGGCCAAGGCGGCCGGGCGCGGCCGGGTGATCCGCTTCTACCGCGCCGAGGCCGAGCTCAGCCCGCCGCCCGTCAAGGGCTGATCCGCCGGGCGCCCCGCCCACGCCCTCCGTTCTCCGCCACGCCCGCCCGCCGCCCGGCGCGCCGCGCGACGCGACCGCGAGAAAGTCGACCCGCCCTTGCCCACCTGCCCGGGGTGCCGGGTTCAACGGGTGTCATCGTCCCGCACGCATCCATCGGGGGGCCGCGCCCAGGCGCGGCACCGCTGGGGTGCGCCTGCGGGCCACGAGAGGAGGTCGCCCGTGTCGCCGCAGTTGCCCACCCCGCTGCTCGCCGTGTTGTTGCTCACCGCCCTGGCCCTGGCCCGCGAGGCCAAGGCGCAGGCGTGGACCCAGCCGCCGGGCCACGCGTTCCTGAAGCTCGCCTACGGGGCGTCCACGGCGGCCCAGCAGTACACCTTCGACGGCCGGCGCAAGCCCTACGCCGACGACGTGGTGGGGCCGGCCTACTTCGATCGCAGCCTGTACCTGTACGGCGAGCTGGGCCTCGTGGACGGGCTGACCCTCAGCGCGAGCGTGCCCTACAAGCGCGTGACGGTGAACGACACCACCTTCCGCTACGACACCGCCGCCCTGGGCGACGTGGAGGCCGGCCTGCGGGTGCGCCTGCCGAGCCTGTGGGGCGTCAACCTGGCGAGCAACCTGCGCGCCGCCCTGCCCACCGGCTATGTGCGCAACCTGGTGCCCGCGCCAGGGGCCGGCCAGGTGGATCTCACGGCGACCGTGGACGCGGGCCGCGGCCTGGGGTCCTGGGCCTACGTGCAGGGCGGCGTGGGCTATCGGATGCGCACGGGGATCTACGGCCTGTCGACGGCCCAGGCGTGTCAGGCGGGCCAGGACCGCGGCTGCGGCATCGACGTGCAGCCCGATCTGGGCGACGAGGTGCGGGGCCGCCTGGAGATCGGC
>JAUHVS010000023.1 GCA_030424955.1 bacterium
CCAAGGCGCCGCGCCGCAGGCGATGCAGGGCATCGTCGAGGACGCGGCAACGCCGGAGCCGGCGATTTCGGCGATGACACTGGCGATGGGAGCGCTTTTCAACAGCCTGCTAGAGCAGCGTGAGCCGCTGCAGCTGCAGGGTGTAGGCCTCGAGGGCCTCGGCCATCGCGACCGGCGCGTCGATGAACATCACCGCCACGTGGTGGGTGGCCTCGGGCAGCTCCGTGGGATCCTCGACGGGGATCAGCCGCACCACCGTGGCCACCGCCCGCCAGCGCTCGGGCCGGCTGCCCACGCCCAGCTCGCACAGCAGCACGTCGCCGCTGTGGCACACGGGCAGGTCGTCGAACCGCAGCCCGGTGGTGCTGAAGTTCATGAACGGATCGGGCTGCCGCCACTGATCGGCTGGGGCGGCGTCCGGCGCGCCGGCCATCCAGCGCGCGGTGACCACCTCGGCCTCGTCGGCCTGCACCACCCGGTAGCGCAGCGGGATGCCCCCCACGAGGCGCGGGAAGACCCGCCGGTCCCGCGGCTTGCGGCGGCGCTCCATCACTCGCAGGAACGGGCCGTCGCGCTTGACGACGGTGCCGCTGACCCGGGCGTGCTCGTGGTGGATCCAGTTGAGGACCACCAGGCCACCCGGCGACAGGCTGTGATCGGCCTCTTCGAGCTTGACCTCGAACAACCCCGCCTGCTCGCCCAACACCGTTGCGTGCAACGTGCGCAGCGATGGCGAGCTGATGTCGACGAGATCGATCTCTCCCCTCACGTCTTGTGCGTCCATGGCGTGCGCGTACATTGCTCAAGCCTCCCGACCCGACGATCCGGGCCCTTAGGGTGTGCTTTCGGTCTACGGGTGCTCCAGCTTGAGACTTGCGAGGGATGGGTCCCGTTGCGCATGAATACGTGCGATCGACTATGAGGAGCGCTGTGATGGACGATCAGACCCGCGAGGCCGTGGAGGCGGCCGCGTTCCGGCGGCTGCTGGCCCACCTGGAGAGCCGCCCGGACGCGCAGAACATCGACCTGATGAACCTGGCCGGTTTCTGCCGCAACTGCCTGTCGAAGTGGTACCAGGCGGCGGCGGCGGATCGGGGCGTCGAGGTCGACACGGCGGCCGCCCGGGCCGCCATCTACGGCATGCCCTACAGCGAGTGGAAGGCCCGCCACCAGCGCCCGGCCACGGCGGATCAGCTCGCCGCGTTTGAGCAGAGCAAGCCGTCTGAATGATTCAGGAATTCCGTTGACGCGCCGTCGCGCCGGGCGGGGCCTGCGGGCGGCGATCCTGGCCCGCTGGCTGGGCCCGTGGGCCGATCAGCAGCGGGCGCCAGCGGGGGTCACGCGCACGGTCATTGAGCCGCAGGGTGGCGCACCCGGGGCCCGGATCTTCACCGGCCCCAGGCCCGTCGGCGCGGTGCTGTTGGTCCCCGGTTTGCACTACGCGGGGCCAGACGATCCGCGCCTCGATCGGCTGGCGCGGGTGCTGGCGGCGGCGGGGGCCTGGGTCTACGCGCCCTGCCTGCCAGATTTCCTCGCGCTGCGCCTGTCGCCGCGGGTCATCGATGACACCATCCGCGCCCATGACGCGGCCCTGACGTACCCGGATTGCCCCGCCGAGCGCCTGGGCGTCATGAGCATCTCGTTCGGATCGCTGCCGGCGCTCACCCTGGCCGCGGCGCGGCCACAGACGGTGTCCCGGCTGCTGGTCTTCGGGGGCTACGCCGACTGGGTGGCCGTGATGCGCTTCGTGCTGTCGGGCCGCCACCGGGTGGCCTACGACCCGCTGAACCGCCCCGTGGTGTACCTCAACCTGCTCGATCGGCTGCCCGGCGCGCCCGCCGATCCGACGCCGCTGGCCGAGGCCTGGCGGGGGTATGTCGAGGCGACCTGGGGCCGCCCGGCGGTGCGCGAGGACGGGGCCTGGCAGGCCATCGCCCGCGCCCACGCCGACCGGCTGCCGGCCGAGCTCCGCCCGCTGTTCCTCGAGGGCTGCGGGGTCGGGCCGGGCGACACGGGCCGGGTGGACCAGGCCCTGCAGGGGGCCGAGGCCGCCCGGACCTACCTCGACCCGCGCCCGGCCCTGCCCCGGATCGGCTGCCCCGTGACCCTGGTGCACGGGCGCGAGGACGACGTGATCCCGCACACCGAGCTGGCGCGCCTGGCGGCTGCGTTCCCACCCCAGGCGCCCGTGCGCGGCCTGGTGACCGGGGCCTATGGCCACACAGGGGGCGCCGAGGGGGCGGGCTGGCGGCTGGCCCTGTCGGAGGCCCGCACCACCTGGGGGGTGCTGGGCGCGCTGGCCGCACTGGCCGATTGATGCGGCCCAGACAGATCGCTACCATCGTTGGGGCTGTTGGGCGACGGCGCGGGGCACCTGATGCACGACATAGCGTGGCGCGAAGGCGAGTGGAGCGACGGCTTTGAGGCGGTGACCTCCATCCGCCGGCTCGGCTCCTTTCACCTGTATGCCACCCATCGCATGGGACGTCCCTGCCTCGTCGCGGTGAGCGCGCCCAACGTCGATCCCGAGCGCGCGGCGGCCCGCGCGGCCCGGGCGATCGCCGCGCACACGCAGGTGCGCCACCCCGCGATCCCCCGGGTGGTGGCCGCCGGCCGCGCCAATGACGCGGTGTACGTGGCCTTCGACTGCCCGGCCCGACACGACGTCAGCCAGGTGCTGCTCACGGGGACCCCCAGCCAGCCCACGAGCGGCGAGGTGGCCGGGCTGCTCGACTGGCTGCTGGGGATCGTCGAGGTGTTCCCGCCCACCTGGGCCCTGCACCGCGTCGGCATCTCGAACCTGCTGCTGGACGACGATGGCCAGCCCTGGGTGGTGGGCCTCGGCAGCGATCTGCTCTCCCTGCAGGGGCCGGCGCTGCCGACGGTGTCGGTGCCCGAGGGCAGCCCCCGGCGGGCGCTCGTGCGGGCGCTGCTGCGGTCGGGCTACACGTGGTTTGGCGACGGCGCGTGGTGGCCGGCGGTGGGCCGCGGCGATCTGCAGGGCGACCTGGAGGATCTGTCGGGGCTGCGCTCGCTGATCCACGACGGCTGGCGGCTCGACGGGCTGCGGCCCGACCCCGAGGGGCTGCAGGCTCGGCTGCGGCAGGCCATCGCGGGGCAGACGCCCCTGGGCCAGGCCGGCACCCGGGTGGGCGGCCGCTACCGCATCGAGCGCCGGCTGGGCTTCTCGCCTACGGGCACGCTGTTCCTGGCCCGGGACGAGGCCCTGGACGAGCCGGTGGTGTTGCGCGGCCTGCCCGACGACAGCCCCGAGGCGCCCCGGCTGATGCGCGAGGTGCGGCTGCTGCGGCGCCTGCGGCACCCCAACATGGTGGGCGGCTTCGACCTGGTGCCGCGGGACGGCGGGCTGTGGGTCATCATGGCGTATGTGCCGGGCGAGAGCCTGGCGGCTCACATCGACCAGCGCGACGATCCCGTGCGGCTCACCGAGTCCCTGATCGGCATCGCCGACGCGCTGGATGCGCTGGCGTCACAGGGCATCGTGCACCGCAACGTCACCCCCCAGACCGTGCTGGTGGACCCCGATCGCGGCGCCGTGTTGGTGGACTTCGAGCTGGCCCGGCCCGCCGATCGCGGGGCGGCGGACGCGCGCATCACCGCGACGGGCGAGGTGCTGGGGGCGTTCCGCTACCTGGCGCCCGAGGTGCTGCTGGGCACGGGTGATCTGACGCCCGCCGTCGACATCTACGCCCTGGGCACGGTGCTGCTCGAGGTCTTCTTGGGTCGAAGCTGTCCCATGCACCCTGGGCCGAGCGGGGCCCGGCGCCTGCTGGCCAAGACCGCCGCGCCGGGGGCGCTGGTGGAGGCCATCGCGGCCGCGCTCGCTGAAGATCCCCAGGCGCGCCCCACGGCGACCGCGCTGCGCGAGCTGCTCGCCACGCCCACCTCCCATCAGCTGTGCCTGACGCCCGAGGGTCGGCAGGTGCAGCTGGACGGCGTCGCCGTGGCCTTCGGGCGCCGCCGCGCCCACCCGCGCATCTTGGCGGCCATGGCGCAGCGCCGCAGCGACGGCGACGACACCCCCATGTCGGTCGCCGATCTGATCGGGGTGGGCTGGCCCGGCGAGACGGGGCAGGAGGCGAGCTTCCGCAACCGGGTGTACGTGACCCTCAACAGCCTGCGCGAGCTGGGCCTGGGATCGGTGATCGAGACGGTGGGTGGTGGCTACCGGCTGGCGCGCGCGGTCGAGGTGCGCTGGCTGCCAGGTGAGCCGAGCTGAGGCGCGGCCGGTGCCAGAGAAGCGGCCGGTGCCGGGCAGGCGATCGGCCCCAGAAAAGACGAAGGGCGCTCCCAACCGCCCGTCATGGCCGGGAGCGCCCCCAGGGACCAGGGGCGGGTGACCTGACCGTCGTCACCCGCAGTTCGATCCACGCCGCCACAGTAGCCAGCGCACCCATCACAGTGGGCTTAAACTTTTCTTAGAGTTTGGCGGCGTGGGCCGCCCGGGGGGGTCAGGCGGCCGGCTCGGGGCGGGTGCCGCGCAGGGCCGTGGCGGCGTCGCGGATGAGCTGAGGGCTCGCCCCTGCCGCGGTGCTGCCCGTGGACAGCACCCGCCGCCACCGCCGGGCGCCGGGCACGCCGCTGAACAGGCCGAGGGCGTGGCGCACGACCTGGTGCAGGGTGCCCCCGCGGGCCATGTGCGCCGCGGCGAGCTCGACGAGGCCCTCGACGACCTCGAAGCGGTCTGTCACCGGATCGGGCACGCCGAAGCACCGGCTGTCGGCCTGGGCGAACAGGAAGGGGTCGTCGTAGGCGGCGCGGCCGATCATCACGGCGTCCACGTGATCGAGGTGCGCGATGGCGTCGTCCAGGGTGAGCACGCCGCCGTTGATCTCGATCACCTCGTCGGGGCGCTCGGCCTTCAGGCGCCAGACGTCCTCGTAGCGCAGGGGCGGGACCGTACGGTTCTCCTTGGGGCTCAGGCCCTTCAGCCAGGCCTTGCGCGCGTGCACGGAGAAGCGGTCGGCGCCCGCGGCGCGCACGACGTCCACGAAGTTGAGCATGTCCTCATAGCGGTCGAGGTGGTCCACGCCGATGCGGTGCTTGACCGTGATGGGCAGGGGGCACGCGGCGCGCATGGCGCTGACGGCCTCGGCCACCCGCTCGGGGGTCTTCATCAGCACGGCGCCGAAGCAGCCGCTCTGCACGCGGTCGCTGGGGCAGCCCACGTTCAGGTTGACCTCGTCGTACCCGTAGTCGTGGGCGATGCGGGCGCACTCGGCGAGGGCCACCGGATCGTCGCCGCCCAGCTGCAGCGCGATGGGGTGCTCGGCCTCGAAGTAGTCCAGGTACAGGGCCCGCTGGCCGTGCAGGATGGCGCCGGTGGTGACCATCTCGGTGTACAGCAAGGTCTCGCGGCTGATGAGCCGCAGGAAGTTGCGGTAGTGACGATCGGTGCGCTGCATCATCGGCGCCACGCTCAGGGGGCGCGTGCGGCCGCGGCGGGTGGGGGGCGGAGCGTTCACGGGGGTGTGTTTAGAGGCCCCGCCTCGCCGGATCAAGGGGCGCGGGCGACGCAGCCCCTCGACCGGTCGCGCAGGCCGTGCCAGCATCTGCCCCATGAGACCTTTTCACCTGGCCTTCCCGGTGCGGGATCTGGCGAGCACGCGGGCCTTCTACGCGGGCACCCTGGGCTGCCCCGTGGGCCGCGAGGCCGACACCTGGATCGACTTCGACCTCTTCGGTCACCAGATCTCGGCCCACGTGCGGCCCGAGGCCCTGCGGCCCGCGGGGGATCCCACCAACCCCGTGGACGGCGACGCGGTGCCCGTGCGGCACTTCGGGGTGGTGCTGCCCTGGGCCGAGTGGACGGCGCTGGCGGCCCGGCTGCAGGCCAAGGGCGTGGTCTTCTTGATCGAGCCCCGGGTGCGCTTCGCGGGCGAGGTGGGCGAGCAGGGCACATTCTTCATCCAGGACCCGAGCCAAAACGCCTTGGAGTTCAAGAGTTTCAAGGATCAGGCCCGGCTGTTCGCCCGGCAGATCGACCCGCCGCTGTCGTGAGAGATTTCCGCGAACTGCCGCGCCGCCCTATACTCCCGCGCATGACAACGACCGACAGCGCCGACCCCGACGGCGCGTCTAGACCATGATCGAGCTCGGCCTAGCCGCGCTTGGGGTGCTGGTCAGCTCGGCTCTCTGCTCAGGCAGTGAGGCTGCCCTGTTCTCTCTGCCCCTCGTCAAAGCCCGTCAACTCGCCGAAAAGGGCGGCAAGAACGCGAAGGCGTTGCTGGCCATCCGCGAGGATATGCGGCGGCCCATCGCCACCATCGTGGTGCTCAACAACGTGGCCAACATCGTCGGCTCCATCGCGGTGGGCAACGTGGCGTCGCACGTGCTGGGCGAGCAGTGGCTGGGGGTGGTGAGCGGGGTGCTGACCTTCCTGGTCATCGTGCTCTCGGAGATCTTGCCCAAGACCTTCGGCGAGCGGCACGCCGCGAAGATCGGCCTCAAGATCGCCCGCCCGCTGACGGTGCTGGTGATGATCCTGAGCCCCATGGTGTGGTTCATCGAGCGCATCACGCCCGACAGCACGTCGGGGCGGCGGCCCACGACCGACGAGGCCGAGATCCGCATGCTGACGCGCATCGCGCGGCAGGAGGGGGTCATCGAGGGCGATGAGTCCGAGATGATCCTGCGGGTGTTCGCCATGAACGACCGCACGGCCCGCGACATCATGACGCCGCGGGTGAACATCACCTGGCTGGACGCCGACGAGCCCCTCGAGGAGTGCATCGCCGACGTGCTGGCCAGCCAGCACAGCCGCATGGTGGTGGTGGGCGAGACCATCGACGAGGTGATGGGCATCGTGCTGCGCGCCGAGCTGCTGCGGGCGCTGGTGGAGGGCAAGGGCGCCCAGCCCGTGCGCGACTTCGCGCGGCCGCCCCGCTTCGTGCGCCAGGACGCCCGCGCCGATCGGCTGCTGCAGGTGTTCCAGCGCACCCACGAGCACCTGATGGTGGTGGCCGACGACTTCGGCGGCGTCGCGGGCGTGGTCAGCCTCGAGGACGTGCTCGAGGTGCTCACCGGCGAGATCGTCGACGAGACCGACACGGTGGTGGATCTGGCCGAGGACGCCCGCCGCAACCACGATCGGTTCCTCGAGCAGGCCTGACGGGCCACCGCAGCCGCCCGCCGGGCGGGCCGCGCGCAGCACGACACACTGTCTGGGGCGGGTGGGCACAGGCCAGCGGCGCTGCGCCCGGGCTACGCGATGAGCGCCGCCAGGGCGTCGCCGCGGCCGATGCACTCCGCCACGCTCACGCCGTAGAGGCCGTTGCCGCCCAGGTACAGGCCCTTGAAGGGGGCCAGCGCCCGCTCGGCGGCCTGCACCCGGTCGAGGTGGCCCAGCTCGTACTGGGGGATCCCGGCGGGCCAGCGGATGATGCGGTGGAAGGCCGGCGCCGGCATGGGGCCGCCCATGGTCAGCGAGAGCTCGGCGCGGATGACCGCCAGCAGGCTGTCGTCGTCCAGGGCCAGCAGCTCCGGGCTGCGGGCGCCGCCCACGATGACCCGCAGCATGGCGTGCCCCTCGGGGGCGCGGTCCACGAAGATGCTGCTGGTCCACAGCACCCCCAGCACCTTGCGGTGCTCGAAGCTGGGCACCAGGAACCCGAAGCCGTCGAGGGGCCGCGGGAGCTGCTCGGCGCGCACGCCGTAGCCGATGACGGCGGCGGGCGCGTAGCGGATGGCGGTGAGGGCCTCAGCGGCCGCCGGCGCGAAGGCCTCGACCAGCCGGCCGCTGACGTTCGCGGGGGTGGCGAGCACCACGGCGTCCGCCGTGAGGGGGTCCATGCCCGTGGCCTCGATCTGCCAGGCGCTGGCCTCGCCCTGGCTGAGCCCGGTCACCCGCGCGCCGGTGCGCACGTCGGGCAGACGGTCGCGCAGCACCTGGGTCATCTCGCTGAGGCCGCCCGGGAAGCTGGTGAGCACGCCGCCAGGGCCCGCGGGGCCGCCGGCCTTCTTGCCCTCGGCCTTCCGCCGCGCCCGCATGGTGGCGACCATGCCGCGCACGAGGCCGCCGTGCTCGTCCTCGAGGGTGCGCAGCCGCGGGAAGGCGGCGGGCAGGCTCAGGCGTCGCGGATCGCCCGCGAAGACGCCGGTGACCATGGGGTCGATGAGGGTGCGCGCGGCCTCGACGCCCACGCGGCGCGCCGCGAAGTCGAACACCGACTCGTCGGGGCCCCGCCGCCGGCTGGGCATGAAGGGCTCCAGGGCCATGCGGGCCTTGCCCCGCCAGCTCAGGATGTCGCCCAGCATGAAGGACTTGGCGCCGGTGGGCAGCGCCCGCAGCTGCCCGCGCAGGTACAGGTAGCGGTGGTTGGCCGCGTCGCTGGCGGGCAGCAGGCGCTCGGCCATGCCCAGGTCCCGCGCGAGGGTCGTGAAGGCCGGGCGGCTGTCGAGCACGCCGTTGGGGCCGTGCTCGATGAGGAAGCCCTCGGCGCGCTCGCTGAAGATCTTGCCCCCCACGCGGCCGTCGGCCTCGAGCAGGGTGACGGCACAGCCGGCCTCATGCAGCCGCCACGCGGTGGCGAGTCCACTGATTCCGGCGCCGATGACCACGACCTTGCGGCTCACGTGGGCCTCCTTCTCCGACCGCTGCGCTCGGTCAACCGCGGCGCTTCGCCGAGGCGGTGCGCACATGATCCACCAGGCGCTTCACCTGGGCCGGATCCGTAGTTCGGTCGATCCCATGCCCGAGGTTGAAGATGTGGCCAGTTCCGTCCCCCGCCGAGTCCAGCAGGCGGTCGATGGCGGGCTCGAGGGCGTCCCACGGCCCGAGCAGGCGGCCCGGATCGAGGTTGCCCTGCAGGGCCACGTTGGGGCCGACGAGGGCCCGGGCGCGGTCGAGGGGCAGGGTCCAGTCCACGCCCAGCACGTCCGCGCCACACTCGGCCACGATGTCGAGGTAGGTGCCGGTGCCCTTGGCGAACACGATGACGGGCACGCCGGGGCGGCGCACGCCGTCCACGATGCGCTTGGTGTAGCGCAGGCCCCAGCGGCGGTAGTCCTCGGGGTCCAGCGCGCCGACCCACGAGTCGAAGATCTGCACGGCCCGGGCGCCGGCGTCGATCTGCATGTTGAGCAGCTCGATGACCACGTCGGTGAGCAGGGTGAACAGCTTGTCGGCCGCCTCGGGGTGCGCGTGCAGGAAGGCCTTGGTCTTCATCCACGTCTTGCTGCCCTGACCCTCGATCAGGTAGCCGGCGAGGGTGAAGGGGGCGCCCGCGAAGCCGATCAGCGGCACGTCGGCCGGCAGCGCGGCCACGGTGGCCCGCACGGCGTCGGCGACGTAGCCCATGGTGGCGGGCACGTCGGGGTGGATCAGGCGGTCGACGTCGGCCGGGGTGTCGATGCGCGGCTCGATGACCGGGCCCATGCCCTTGCCGAAGGTGACCTCGGCGCCCATCGGCGGCAGGGGCACCAGCAGGTCGCTGAAGATGATGGCGGCGTCCATGCCAAAGGCGTCGATGGGCTGCAGCGTCACCTCACGGCACAGCTCAGGCGACTTGCACAGGCCCCAGAAGTCCACGTCTTTGCGGATGGCGCGGTACTCGGCCATGTAGCGGCCCGCCTGGCGCATCAGCCAGACGGGGGTGCGCTCGGTGGGCTGGTTGAAGCATGCCCGCAAAAAGAGGGGCAAAGTTTCGTCGGTGGACATGGGCGCTCCGGGTTGCTCACGGTATGCTCCCGCGGCATTCCGGCATGTGCCGGAGGACGCGGAGGACGGATGATGGCGAAGCGAAAGCACAACTTCAACGCTGGCCCCTCGGCCCTGCCGTTGCCAGTGCTCGAGCAGGTCCAGGCCGAGCTGTTGGACTTCGACGGGCAGGGCCTGTCGATCATGGAGATGAGCCACCGGACCCCGGTGTTCGAGGGGGTCCTGGGGCGGGCGCGGGACGCGCTGATCCGCCTGTACGGGCTGCCCGACAGCCACGAGGTGATGTTCCTGCAGGGGGGCGCGAGCCTGCAGTTCGCCCAGGTGCCCCTCAACCTGGGCAGCGGCGGCGCCTACATCGACACGGGCACGTGGTCGAGCAAGGCCATCAAGGAGGCCAACACCATCGGCCACGGGGCGGTGGCGTGGTCGAGCAAGGCCGACGGCTTCACCGCCGTGCCTCAGCCCGGCGAGGCCCTGGCCGTGCCCGACGGCGCGCCGTACCTGCACTACACGAGCAACAACACCATCTACGGCACCCAGTTCCACCACGTGCCCGAGGCCGGCGTGCCCCTGGTGGCGGATCTGTCGAGCGACATCCTCAGCCGCCCGCTGGACGTGGGCGCGCACGGGCTGATCTACGCGGGCGCGCAGAAGAACGCGGGGCCCAGCGGCGTGACGGTGCTGCTCATCGACCGGCGCTACAGCCGCGCCTTCCACGGCGCGCCGACGGTGCCGCACATCCTGCGCTACGTGACCCAGGCCGAGAAGGACAGCATGTACAACACCCCGAACACGTTCGGGATTTACGTGCTGGCCCTGGTGGCTGAGTGGGTGGAGGCGCAGGGCGGGCTGACGGCGATGGCCGCCCGGGCCGAGGCCAAGGCGCGCACGCTGTACGACGTCATCGACGCCTACCCCGGCGTGTTCACCGGGCACGCGGCCCGGCACAGCCGCAGCCTGATGAACGTCACCTTCACGCTGGTGGATCCGACCAGGCAGGCCGCGCTGCTGGCGGCGGCCGACGCCGCGGACATCATCGGGATCAAGGGGCACCGCTCGGTGGGCGGGCTGCGGGCCAGCCTCTACAACGCGGTGGCGCCGGCGAGCGTGGATCGCCTGGCCGAGGTGCTGGAGGCCTTCGCCAAGGGCTGAGTCAGCCGCGCCGCCCGGCGCGCTGCGGGCGCCTCAACGCCGGCGGCCGGGCTCGCTCTTGCGCACGCGGTCGACCTCGGCCTCGGCGCTCACGGCCGCCGCCCGGGTGGCCTTGAGGGCGTCTTGTGCCTGCTGGTTGGCCGCGAAGTTGGGCCCCGAGGGCATGGTGAAGGCCCGGCGGCTGGCCGCATCGGCGGCCTTCTCGGCGGCCTTCGCCGCCGCCTTCGCGGCGGTGGCCTTGCCCTGGGCGGCCTCGAGGCGGGTGCGCCAGGCGGCCTTGGGGTCCACGGGCTTGCGGTCGGGCCCGTTCTGCAACACGACGGGCGTCGCGACGGGCGGGGGCAGGCCCTCGGTGGTCGAGAGCGCGGCGGCCTGCGCGGCCTTCTCGGCCGCCTTGGCCTCGCGCTCGGCCTGCTGCGCGGCGCGGCGGGCGTCGCTGCGCTCGAGCTGCTCCAGGGCCTTCTTCTGCTGGGCGGGCGGCAGCTCGTAGGGGTTGTTGGTGTAGTGCACGCCGTCCTTGTCGACGTAGCGCCACGGCTGCGCGGCCGCCGGCGCGGCCAGGGCCAGGGCCAGGGCGGTCAGCACCCCCGCGGTCCAGTTGCGCGTCATCGTCGTCCCCCTCCGCCTCGGCCGAGCAGTCGCATCAGGCCGGCCAGGCTCAGTTTTCGTTTCAACCGCGCCGCCACGAGGTGCCAGGTGAGCACCAGGGTCAGCAGGCCCAGGCTCGCCAGGGCCCCGAAGAGCCCCCAGACGTTCACCCCGCGCCACTCCAGCGGGTAGCCGCTGGCCACGAAGAAGGTGCCCACGATCAGGCCCATGGCGACCATGCCCAGAAACAGCTTCGTGCCCAGATCATTCAAGTGCCGGCCAAATCGGTCCAGCTCGGGGTGGCTGATGCGCACGCTCAGCCGGCCCGCCTCCAGGTCGTGCAGGAGCTGGGTGGCCAGCAGGGGCAGCTCGTTGGCGCCGTCGAGCATGGCCACGGCGCTGCGCATGGCGAGCTGCTTGAGGGCCTCGGGGCTGTAGCGCTCGGCCATGAGCCGCTGCGCGTAGGGCATGATGGTGGGCACGATGTCGAGGTCGGGCTTCAGGGTGCGGATGATGCCCTCGATGGTGACCGCGGCCTTCATGAGCAGGGCGTAGTCGGGCGGCACCCGGATGCGGTAGCGCAGGGCGGTGTCCATGAGCTCTTGCAGCAGGCCGGCGGCGTCCACCTCGTCGAGGCGGCGCACCAGGTAGCGCGCCATGAGATCGCCCACGTGATCGCGGAAGGCGTGCAGGGGCACGCGCTCCTCGGGCCGGCCGATGCGGTACATCAGCCGCACGGTGCTGTCGGCGTCGCGGGTGGCCAGGGCCAGCGAGAGCTGCACCAGGGTCTGCTGCATGTTGGCGGTGAGGCGGCCCACGAGCCCGAAGTCCAGCAGGCACACCCGGCTGTCGGGGGTGATCAGCAGGTTGCCCGGGTGCGGATCGGCGTGGAAGAGGCCGTCCACGAAGCCCATCTTGAAGGCGATGTCGAGCAGGGTGGCGAGCACCGCGTCGGCGTCGTGCGCCGGGCCCATCTCGGTGATCTTGCAGCCCCGCACGAAGTCCATGACGAGGACCTCGCGGCCGCAGAGATCGTCGATGAGGGCCGGCACCAGCACCCGCGCGTCCTCGGACAGGTTGGCGGCGATGGCCCGGGCGTTGCGGGCCTCGATGCGGAAGTCGAGCTCGTCCAGCAGGCTCTGCTCGAAGGCGCGCACGAGCTGCTTGGGCCGGTAGAGCGAGGCCTCCTCGACGGTGGCGTCGAGCAGCCGCGAGAGCAGGTAGAGCAGGTCGATGTCGGCCCGGATGGTCTGCTCGAGGTGCGGGCGCTGCACCTTGACGACCACCTCGCGGCCGTCGAGCAGGGTGGCCCGGTGCACCTGCGCGATGCTGGCGGTGGCCAGGGGCTCGGGGTCGATGTGGCGCAGCACCGCGTGCACGGGCTCGCGCCAGGCGGCCTCGAGCAGGCCCTCGATGGTGGCGAAGTCGAGGGGCTGAACGTCGTCCTGCAGCCGGGCGAGCTCGCGCTGGTAGGCGGTGGGCACGAGGTCGGGGCGGGCGCTGAGCACCTGCCCGAGCTTGATGAAGGTGGGGCCGAGCTCCTGCAGCAGCAGGCGCAGGCGCTCCGGCGCCGTGACCGCGCGGGCCTCGGCGCGCACCGCCGGATCGTCGGTGGCCACCTCGCCCGTGCGCAGGCCGTCGGCCAGGTGCTGGAACCCGTGGCGGGTCAGCAGGCCGGCGATCTCTCGCAGCCGAGCGAAGTCCTGTGCGGCGACGGTCAACATCGGGGGGACGGTAGCGCCCGGGGGGCGGCGGCGCCAGCCCACGGCGCGGCGGCGCGGCGGCCGGTGCGCCCCCGGCGGGGCAGGGGGATCAGAAGGGGATGACGGTGACCGGGCAGCGGGCGCTGCGGAGCACCTTGTCGGCCGTGGAGCCCAGGAAGAAGCCCTTCACGGTGTCGGGGCGGTGGCGGCCCATGACGATCTCGTCGATCTTCTCGGACGCGGCGACCTGCATGACCATCTCGGCGGGCTGGCCCCAGTGCACCTGCACCTCGATCTTGAACTGGCTGTCGTCCGGGTGGTCCTTGACGTACTCGTCCATGGCCTCGTTGGCCAGGGCCCGGAGCTGATCTTCGAGGCCCTTGGTGTCGTAGGCCTTGGCCAGCATCGACCAGACGTGATCGCCGATGTGCACCACGTGCAGCAGCACGATGCGCGCGCCCACGGGGTGCGGCTGGCTGAGGGCGTAGTCGAGCAGCGTGCGGGTCTCGCCGGTCAGGTCCGACGGGATGAGGATCGAGCGGGGGTTGTGGCTCATGGGAGGTCCCTGTCTTCGGGGTGGCGCCCCGGCAGGCGGGGTCATTGGCGCGGGAATCTAGCACCGCTCGCGCCGATCGTCAGGGTTTATGCGCCGCCGGCAGGCCCGGCGGGGCTCAGCGCGCGGCGGCCTGGCCCAGGAGGGCCTCGAGCTGCGGGAGGGGCTCGCCGACGTAGGGCAGGGTGCGGGTGATGCGGTCGAGGGCGCTGGGATCGGGCGCGCCCAGGTCGTAGGGGAGCTGCGCGAGCAGGGTGTCGACCTGGTCCGTCGGCGCGGCCTGCGTGGGGGCGTGGGCGAGGGGGTAGATGCTGACGGTGCCCTCGGCGTCGAGCTCGAGCACGGCGGTGCTGTCGTTGCAGACGCCCAGCTGGCCGTAGCCCAGGGCGGGCAGCCCCTGCCCCCGCTCGGTCCACACCCGGCGCAGGCGCGCGGCGAGGGTCATGCGGGCCACGACGCCCTGGGGGTCCACCGCGCTGTCGTAGGTGTAGGCGGTGCGCTCGCCCACCCACGGCACCGACAGGTTCTCGGCGCTGCGGAAGCTCACGCCCCCGCTGACGCCCATGTAGTACTCGATGTGCGCGTTCACGAGCGGGCCCGTGACGGTGACGCTGTGGTGGCTGTGCGGCGCCGGGATGGGCAGGGTGCCGCCGCCGGCCAGGGGCAGGCCGGTGTCGATCCACACGGGCGCCACGAGGCTGGCCTCGCCGTAGTTGAGGCCCAGGAAGTTGGCGAAGTAGCGGTTGTTCTCGACCACGACGTGGTGGCCGGCGTCGATGAGCGCCACGAAGACGTCCTCGACGCTCTCGTAGCGGGTGGGGCCGTGGACGACCGCCGAGCCGTTGTCGAGGGCCAGGTTGTTGAGCACCTCGGCGAAGGCGCGCTGCCGCTGCACCGTGCAGTCGTCGAGGGTGTAGTCGGGCCAGCCGCCCCGGGTGAGCTCGGCGGGCAGGGCCGGGTGCACGGGGGCCCGGGCGGCCCGGTCGACGGTGCAGGCCTCTGTGAGCAGGGCGGTCAGCTCGAAGCTGCGCGGCCCCGGGGCCTCGACGGCCGGATCGCCCGCGCGCTCCAGCAGCGGCTGCGCGCTGGACAGGGCGGCGATGGGGAGCACGGGGAAGACGTCGGCCTCGCCCGCGAAGAAGCCGCTGATCTGCTGGCGTACGGCGGCGGCCATGGTGGGATCGGCGAAGAGCGCCGGCAGGGCTTCGGTGAGGGCCCCGTCCACAGCGGCGGCGTCGAACTGGCTGAGCAGCGCGGCCAGCGGGAGCGTGGGCTGGGTGCAGCCCTCGAGGCACTCGAAGTCCACCGCGAGCTGGCCCGCCGTGGTCTGGCCGAGCTGCAGCTGGCCGTAGGTGCCCACGACGATCTCGAAGGCGCCGAAGCCCGGCGCGGTGACCTCGACCTCGGCGTCAAAGGCGTCCGGGGCCGCGTCGTCGTTCCAGGCGTAGACGGCCTGGGGGTCGGCGGGCAGGGGGCCGCGCACCAGGATGATGGGGTCGACGCTGCCGTCCGGGCTGGTGGCGCGCACGCGGAACCGGGTGCCCGTGAAGGTGGCGGTGCGCCACGCGACCGGGCCGTCGTCCGCGGTCACCGTGTGGGCCTCTGTGCCCGCCAGGCGGCCGAGGGGGCGGGCCGTGAGGGCGCCGTCCGCTTTGCCGGCCAGGTCCGGCGCGGTGCTGATCTTGGCCGGCGCGGTCGGCGCGGTGGGGGTGTCGTCGCCCCCGCAGGCGGCGAGGGGCAGGGCGCAAGCCAACAGCCAGGTGCGAGTCATGTGAGGTCCCTCGAGGGTGTGCGGCCCCCACCCTGGCTCGCCGCGGGGGGCGGGTCAAGCTGGCGCGGGGTGGCGGCGCCAGGGCCGCTTGAGCCGGGCTGGACCCTGCTATGCTGCGCGCCATGAGCCGCACATACCGAGATCCGGTGGACTTGATCTGGCTGGGCACCGCGGCCCGGCTGGGGTGGCGGGTGGTGCGCAGCCACGAGGTGTACGCCGCGTGGGACGGGCGCGACACGCTCACCATCGGCGATGAGCGCGACTTCGATCCCGATGACTGCCTGGCGCAGATGATCTTCCACGAGATCTGTCACGCGCTGGTTGAGGGCCCCGACGCGCTGGCCCAGGTGGACTGGGGGCTCTGCAACTACGACGACGGCGACGTGCTGCGAGAGTACGCGTGCCACCGGGTGCAGGCGGCCCTGGCCGATCCCTACGGCCTGCGGGCGGTGCTGGCCCCGACGACGGTCTACCGGCCGTACTTCGAGGCGCTGGGGGCCGATCCGCTCGCGGGCGACGACGGGGCGGTGGCGCCCGCGCGGGCGGGGTACGCGCGGGGCACCGAGGGGCCGTGGGCGGCGGTGATCGCCGAGGCCCTGGCCGCGACGGCCGCGGTGGGTCGGGCCGCGGCCGCCTACGCCCCCGCCCAGAGCCTGTGGTCGCAGGTGGGGTCGCGCTGATGTGCGGCCGCTTCGCCCAGGAGCACCCCGACGAGATCGTGGTGTACTTCCGCAGCCACCCGGCCGACTGGGTTCGGGGGCTGGGGCCCCGCTACAACCTGGCGCCCACCCAGCCCGCGCTGGTGCTGCGCCTCGATCCCGATGGCGTGCGGGTGGTGGACCGCCTGCGCTGGGGGCTGGTGCCCCGCTGGGCGCCCGACGCCACGCGGGCGGCGCGCACGATCAACGCCCGGGCCGAGACGGTGGCGCAGACGCCGAGCTTTCGGCTGCCGCTGCGGGAGCGCCGGTGCGTCGTGCCCGCCAGCCGGTTCTACGAGTGGGCGCGGCGGGGCAAGGCGCGGGTGCCCTACAGCGTCCAGCGGGCCGACGGGGCGCCCTTCGCCTTCGCCGGGCTGTGGGAGGCGTGGCAGCCCCCCGAGGGGGGCGCGCCGTGGACGACCTTTACGGTGATCACGACCGCCGCCGAGGGCGCGCTGGGGGCGCTGCACGATCGGTTCCCCGCGACGCTGGACGCCGAGGGCGTGGCGACGTGGCTTGATCCCGGCAGCGGGCCCGACGCTCTGCGGCCCCTGCTGCGGCCGCTGCCGGCCGCTGCGCTGCGGGTCGAGCGGGTGCACCCCTATGTCAACAACGCCCGCCACGAGGGCCCGCGGTGCGTCTCGCCGCCCGATCCGGAGCTGTTCGAGTGACTGACCTGGCGCGACCGATTGAGCACTTCACGCGGCTGGACCCCTGGCTGGCGGTGGGCCGCTGTCCCCGCGGCGAGGAGCGCCCGTGGCTGGCGGCGCAGGGGATCACCGCCGTGGTGAGCCTGCAGAGCGACGCCGATCTGGTGGCGCTGCGCCTGCCCTGGGCCGCGGCCGTCGCCGAGTATGCCGCGCTCGGGATGACGGCAACGCGGGTGCCGGTGGTGGACTTCGATCGCGCCGATCTGGGCCGACAGCTGGACGCCGCCGTGGCGGGCATCCATGGGGCGCTGGCGGGGGCCCGGGTGGCCTATGTGCACTGCAACGCCGGGCTGAACCGGTCGCCGAGCGCGGTCATCGCGTACCGCATGGTGCACCGGGGCGAGTCGCTGATGCAGGCGTGGGACGCGGTGTGCACGGCGCACCCGTCGCAGCCCTACCAGGACGTGATGATCGCGTGGGCTCGCCGGCGTCAGCTGCCCCTGCGGTGAGTGGGCGCCTTGGGCCGGGGCTCGCCTGCGGTGGGCGGTGGGCTCGCGTGGCCTGGCCTCCCTGGGCATGCTCCCCCCCATGTCGCTGATCCGCACTTCGCACACCGCCCCTGCACCACCGCTGCCCAGGGTGGGCGGGCTGCACAACGTCAGCGCCGTGTGGCATGTGCTGGCGCCCGCGGAGCGGCGGCGCTGGGTGGCGTTGGTGCCGCTCGGCGCGCTGGGCGCGGCGGTCGAGGTGGCGTGCGCGGGGGGCGTGTACAGCGCGGTCGGGGGGCTGACCGGGCCGGCGACGGGGCCCGTGGCCCGGGGCCTCGCGGCCGTGGGCTGGACGGGCACGGGCGCTGTGCTGGGGGCGACGGCCGCGCTCTTCGTGCTGAAGGCCGGCCTGGCGGTGGTGACCGTGAACGCCCAGCACCGGGCCATCGAGCGGGGGCGGGCGGCGGTGGCGGGGCGGCTGTTCGCCGGGGCGCTGGATCGGCCGTGGACCGTTCACCTGGGGCGCAGCGTGGCGGACGCCGCCCACGACCTGCTGGGCCGCGCCGGGGCGGTGTTCGATGACGTGGTGTGGCCGGCGGCGCAGCTGGCGACGCAGGGGCTGACCGGCCTGGGGTTGCTCGCGGTGCTGCTGGCGCTCGCGCCCGGGGTCACGGTGGCGCTCGGGGCAGGGCTGGGGCTGTGGTTGTGGGGGGTGCACCGCCTGAGCCGGCAGCTCATCGACCGGGCGAGCCAGGCCGAGGACCGGGCCCACCGCGACGGGCTGGCGGCGGTGTGGCAGACCCTGGGCGCGCTGCGCGAGATCCGCGCGCTGGGGCGGGAGGCCTTCTTCCAAGCGCGCTTCGAGGCGAGCCAGGCCGCCCTGGTGCGGGCCCGGCACGTGCGGGCGACGCTGTCGGCGCTGCCCCGGGTGTGGACGGAGACGGTGGTGCTGCTGGGGCTGCTGGCGGCGGCCGCGGTGTTGACTCAGGGGGCAGAAGAGGCCGCGTCGCTGCCCCTGCTGGGGGTGTTCGCCTACGTCGCCGTGCGGCTGCTGCCGCTGGCCCACGGCAGCCTCTGGCTGGTGGGGCGCATCCGGTGGGCCACCCCGGCGGTGCAGCGCCTGGTCGAGGATCACGCGGCGTTGCCGGCGCGCCCCGGCTGGGCCCAGCGGGCTGCGCCGCCGGTGACCGGGCCGGCGGAGGTGCGGGTGGCGGGGGTGGACTTCGCGTGGGCCGAGGGCGAGCCGCCGGTGCTGCGCGGGGCGGCGCTACACGTGGCGGCCGGGGAGGCGGTGGCGGTGCTGGGGGCCACAGGGGCGGGCAAGAGCACGCTCATTCACCTGCTGGCTGGGCTGATCCCGCCGAGCGCGGGGAGCGTGACCGTGGCGGGCCAGCCCCCGCGAGAGGCGCCGGTGCGGCTGGGGTATGTGCCGCAGGCGGTGGTGCTGCTGGACGGCACCGTGCGCGAGAACGTGGCGCTGGGGCTGCCTGCGGGCGAGGTGGATGAGGCGCGGCTGGCGGCTGTGCTGGCGGCCGCGTGCGCCACGGCGTTCGTGGCGGCGCTCCCGCTTGGGCTGGACACCCCGCTCGGGGAGGGCGGCGCGCGGCTGTCGGGGGGCGAGCGGCAGCGGTTGGCCCTGGCGCGGGCGCTGTATCCGCAGCCGGCGTTGCTGTTGCTGGATGAGGCGACGGCGGCCCTGGACGCCGCGACGGAGGCCGAGGTGGTGCGTCGGGTGGCCGCGGCGACGGCGGGGCGCACGACGGTGGTGGTGGTCACGCACCGCCCCGGGGCGGCGGCGGGCTGTGGGCGGCAGGTGCGGGTCGTGGCCGGTCAGATCGAGCCGGTCGTGGAGGGGGATGCGTGATCCGCTGGGCGGTGGTGGTGCTGTGCCTGCTGGGGGACGCGCAGGCGGCGCCGCCCACGGTGCGGCTGATGCTGGAGGCGCCGGCGGGCTGCCCGGATCGGGCGTGGGTGGCTGCGCGGGTGGCACAGCAGCTGGGTCGGCCCGGGGTCACGACCGACAGCGAGCGGATCGCGGTGGTGCAGGTCAGCCCGGCGGGCGCGGGGTGGGTGGCGCAGCTGCGGCTGGATGGCGCAGCGCGGCGCTTGACGACGCAGCAGCCCGACTGCCGGGGGCTGCTGGACGCCGTCGCGCTGGCGCTGGCGGTGGCCTTGGACCCCATCCGCGCGCTGGCCGGTGGCCCTGGGCCCGATCCCGTGGCGCCAGCGGCCGCTGAGGCGGTGCAGGTGCAGGCCGCCGCCCCGGCGCCGCAGCCGGTCGCGCCGACACCCGCTGCGCGCCCTGAGGTGATCCGGGCGTCCCGCGGTGCGGCCAACGGCACGCTCTGGGCGCGGGCCGGGGGCGCGCTGTCGGTGGGGGAGACGCCCGGCGACTGGGGGCTAGGGGCCGCGGTTGGGGTGGGGTGGCGGGGGCAGGCGCTGTCGGCGGTGGCGGGCCTGCGGTGGGTGGCGCCCTCGGCTCTGGGCGTGCGGGGCGGGGCGGTTGAGGCAGACCTGTGGGCCGTCGACGCGGCCGGCTGCGTGCAGGCGTTGCCGCCGCTGGGGCTGTGCGCCGTGGTGGCGGGTGGCGTGCAGCGCGCGGCCGGGGTGGACTTCGCGCGCACCCAGGCGGTGGTGGCGCCCTGGCTGGCGGCCGGGGGGCGGGGTGAGCTGAGGTTGCCGCTGGTGGATGGCTTGGAGGGGGTCGTCACGGGCGATCT